>NZ_DDDQ01000073.1:0-18566 GCF_002336325.1 Roseivirga sp. UBA1976
ATAGCCCTGGTACTACTCATAGTTGGCTACCCTTTTCTGCAGGTGAGTTTTAGTTTTGGAGGAAGGGAAGAGTCTACGTCAAAATCTGTTTCAATAATGAACTACAATGTGAAATGGTTTGTAGACGCGAAAAAGGATAACTATGAGGAGGTAATCGACTGGATGGATAAAGTGGATGTAGACATTATGTGTTTTCAGGAGTTCTACCCACTCAAAAATATATCCCCTCGAATTGCCCAAAAAGGATATCGCGCCTCGTTGCACAAAGACCAGTTTCATGTAGCTATCTATTCCAGGTACCCCATTATTAACGAAGGGTTGGTTTTTCCTTTAGACGAGTTGAATAATGCACGGTTTGCCGATATTAAAATTGGAAAAGACACCCTCAGGGTCTATAGTGTTCATCTGGAGTCTATGGGTATTAATCCCGATAAAATTCAGAACCCTGAAGGCATTAAGCTGGAATATGAAAACGTGAAAAACCGATTTATTACGGCTTCGGCCAGACGAACACGTCAGATCAAAGAATTGCTAGCTCATGCAGCTTCAGGACCTCGAAAACATATTTTTGCCGGAGACTTCAATGATGTGCCCTTTAGCTACAATTACTTTCAGTTTAAGAAAAAGTATAAAAATGCTTTTGAAGAAGCCGGTAGGGGCATGGGAGTTACTTACAACGGAAAACTCCCTTTTCTTCGAATCGATAATCAATTCTATTCCCAGGGCATAAAAGCGTTGGAGCTCAAAACCGTCAATGATGTTTATTATTCCGATCACTTTCCCTTAATCGGAATTTATGATATAACTCCTTAAATTGTTGGCTAATACTATTTTTATGGCTGGCAACAACAAATTATACCGTTCTCAAGACAAGAAGATTATTGCAGAAGTTTGTGCAGGGTTGGCAGAGTATTTAGGTTGGGAGGTCTCCATGACCCGACTGGCCTATGTTCTGATCTCAATTTTTAGCGCTGCTTTTCCCGGAGTAATTGTCTATCTGGTACTGTGGGTTGTAATGCCTGAGAAATAATCAACCCGTGGTATGAAGAAATTATTGACTGTTTGCTTTGCTGCTCTGGCTGCATTTATGCTCGCCTGCAATGTGCAGTATTTTGAAGATGCCGAATTTGGCGATATCGTGTTCGACCCCTCCATTGCTGTTGTGTTTGGCGAACTAAACTATACGGTAAGCGATTTATTTGAGGAACTGAACGATGCTACAGCAGGAGTAACCACCAATGCTGAAAATGTGGTTACCATAGTCTATTCCGAGCAGTTACAGTCGCAAAGTGCCGAAGAGTTTTTGCAGGTACAAGATCAGACCTTTGGCTCGTCTCTTCCGGCCGGAACAAGCATTAGTAATCCACCGGCCACAACCACCATAACCATTTCTGAAACCTACGAGTTTGATTTGAGTCAGAGAGGCAATGAGGCTTACGACAGTATATTTTTTAAGGGTGGACTTTTTGAGTTTACGGTAGAGTCCGACTTTAACGCTAATATAGATTTTGAGGCTACCTTTCAGTCCTTAGAAAGTAATGGAACTCCGCTGGTTATGAGCGGCAGGCTCACCGCATCCAATAATACTTTTACCGATACCGAAAGTCTGGCCAACTATGCAGGCTACTTTCATCGCGACAAAGATGGCAATACTACTTCCAATAAATTTTTGGTTAACCTGACATACGACATTGAAGTAACCCCTTCCAGTTCCATTGCCGCTGCCGATCGTATTGAGTTTAACGTGGGCATGACCAACACCAGCTTTGAACGGGTATATGGTTTCATCGACTCTCAGGAGCTCGAAGTGAGCTTTGAGATTGTGAGTTTCGATTTCTTCGATCAGTTTGGCGATGGTACCATTCAGTTTGCCGATCCGCGGGTGTCTTTTGTATTCGACAATAGTTTTGGCTTCCCGCTGGGGGTAGATTTTCAACAGATTGCAGCCATTACCAAAACCGGTCAAATCATTAATCTGAGTGGCGATGTAATTAACCAACTGAATGTGGTAGCCAGACCTTCTTTGGCAAATGAAGGAGCCACAAGAACCACACAAATAGATCTGACACCTGAAAACTCAAACATCGATGAGCTGCTAAATGCGCGCCCCAAACGAGTAATTGTAGACGTTCAGGCCGCATCGAACCCCAACGGCATACCCTTCCAATACAACTTTGTAAACGATCAAAGTGTGTTGAATGTAGGGGTAGATATTGAAATTCCGCTTCACTTGAGCCTTGATGAGCTTAGAGCGGAAGAGAGCATGCCATTTACCAGCCCTGAAGATATAGATAAGGCCAAACGCTTACTGCTGAGGCTCATTGCAGACAATGAACTGCCCATGGGAGGACTGGTAGAGATCCAGTTTCTGAACGATCAGGGAGGAATAGTCTACACTATTGATGAGCAACCTGTTTTTGAAGCCGCTCCGCTTGGAACAAACGGCAGAACAACCTCATCCGTACGCACCATTGCCGATATCGAAATGGAAAGCGAAGATATTCAGGCCATTAAAGAAGCCACACGGATCAATCTGGTAGTTAAGCTTTCGACTACCGAGGTTGGGCAAGGGGCCAATGTGAAGTTTTTCGATGATTATCAGTTAAAGTTTACCATTGCTGGTCAACTGGATGTAGAACTAAACACTAACGGTAACTAAGATGAAGAAGCTCACTCTAACCCTTATTGCTCTTTTGGTTGCCGTTCAGGTTTCGGCTCAAGGTTTTTTGTCCTTCTATCAATTGCGCGATATAGTGCCACAAAGCAGTAATTTTCAACCTGCCTTTATCCCCAACAATAGTTTCACTTTTGGGCTTCCCGCCAATTTGGGAGTTACCGTTCAGGGAGATCTGCGCCTGGAAGAGCTTTTGTATAAGGCCCCCGGACAAAGTGATTTCACCGTCAACTTCGATGTTATGAATGGTGTAGCACTTACCACCAACCACGTGAATGTGCAGACCGATATTAATTTGATGCACCTTGCGTTTAAAACAAAGCAAGGCGGTTTTTCTGTGTTTGCCAACATAAGGGCCAATGTGGATCTTATTTACAACAAAGATTTAATTGAATTTTTGGCCAATGGTAACTCAACAAGAATAGGAGGTGCTTTGGACTTTTCAGGTAGCCGGGCTCGTATTGATGGATACCATGAAGTGGGTATTGGCTATGCCAGACGCTTTCTGGACGATAAGCTAACAGTTGGTGGCCGAATAAAAATGGTAACCGGAATGTTTCATGGCTCAATACAAGAGAATGCCACCCTAACCCTTACTACCGATGAAACCGACTATAGCTGGCACGTAGAAGTACAGAATGGAACGGTTAATACAGCAGGGTTCGATATGTTCGGAGATTCTGATGACTACTCTGATAGTGAAAGAATGCAGTATCTCATGTCTAATGGCAACCAAACCGTGGCCTTCGACTTTGGCGTGCGTTACCAGCCGCTGAAATGGCTGGAGGTAGAAGCGGCCGTAAACGACATCGGAAAAATTAAGTGGACAGAACAGGCCAAGAATTATAATACAGAGGATGCCTCATTTACTTTCTCGGGAATTGATTTACGCGATATGGAAGATCCGGAACAGGCCATTCAGGATAGTATAGTAAATAAGTTTACCTCTAACGAAACCAGAGAACCCTTTGAAACAACTATGGCTAAGCGTGTTTATCTGACAGCCTCTGCTTACCTGACTCCCAACGATCGATTCTCCATAACCTATTTCAAGCGCGATGCACTGTCTGGTATGCGGCCCAACTATGCCGTTTCTTTCAATCACAAGTTCGACAAGTTTGTGGTGGGTATTTTAGGAAGCTATAGAGGAGCCAATAATGAATATAATTTTGGAGCCAATTTGGGTACCAACATTGGACCGGTTCAGCTATACCTGGCTATGGATAACGCTCTGGTTACTAACAGGCCGGAACAATACAGTAAGGCCGACATCCGATTTGGTCTCAACCTTATGTTCGGTTACAAAAAATGGATCAAGAAGTCCGACATTGTCGATTTGGACAAGCTATAGTTTTTTGCGGCCAATGCGCCTGAGTATAATTGGCAAAATGGTGAGGTCGAATAGTACGGCCAATAGAGCCGCAAGCACTATGAAAAAGCCCAGATAAAATGCGGCAGAAAAGCCTGAGGCCAGAAAGACGGCAAAACCCAGGGCAATAACTATTGACGTAACCACAATGCTCTTACCCGTTTTTACAAAGGTGTTTTTAACCGCCTGTGATTGCTCTGAGCCTTGTCTTTCTTGTTGAAAACGTGCTATAAAATGTATGCTGTCGTCTACGGCTATGCCAAGGGCCACGGTAAAAATTATGGCAGTTGAAATATTCAGGTCTATGGCCAGCAGCCCCATACTACCAAACAGCAGGCAAATGGGAAGTACATTAGGTATTAGAGCTATGAATGCCAACAACCAGCTTCGGAAGGCCAGGAGCACAAATATACCAATACAGAGTAAGGCAAAGCCTAAACCTTTAATCAGCGAGCGTACAACGTAACTATCCGTTTTGTCAATAAGGTATGAGGCTCCGGTAAGTTTGGCCTCGAGCCCATTCCCGTTTATTTGAGAAGCTAAAAACACATTTAGGCTGTCGTTTAGAGGGTGGTAATGAGCGCTTCCAAGATCTTTGGTTCTTCCTAGCATGCGAATCATTTTTCCGTTAATTGACTGTACGTTATTTCGTAAGGTGCGCAGTCGAGGGGAGTAGTAATAACGCCTTACCTTATCCAGATCATCGGTTTGTGGCAGGGTGGCATACTTACGAGCTCCACCGTAGAGTCCTGCATTTATTTCGCGAATAAGCGAAAGAGGAGATTGCACATGAGCCACTCCATATTTTTGTTGCAGATAGTTTTCAATGCGCCCCATCTTTTCCACTACTTCTGGTGAAAAAAGATCAGCATTGTCGGAGAGCTTTATACCCAGTTCAAAAGGTTTGTAACCATCATAGTTTTTGTCGAAATAGGCTACTTTTTCCAGTTCCGGCTCGTTGCGTTGCAGCCCCACAATCAGGCTGGTAGAGAGCTCAAGTTTAGAAATGCCCCAAACCGAAGCAAGGCAGAGCAGGAGCGTGCCGGCAACAATAAACCGGGGCCGTTTTAGAATTTGCCCGTGAAGGTTGTAAAGTGTGCGTTCCCACGAAAAACCAAATGCCGATGTGTTTTGAACGGTAGACGGATAAAAATAAAGGAGGGCCGGAAGACTAAGGAATGTAACCACAAAAGCCAGTAGCACACCCGCAGCCGTAAGTAAGCCAAACTCCTTGATGGGAGTTATGGGTAAAAAGAGCAGGCCAAGAAAGCCCGTTGCGGTGGTAGCGGAAGTTAAAAAAGTAGCCTTTCCAATGGTTTTTACAGCCAATCGTATGGCCTCTTGCTTGGGTAGAGCCTGTAACTTTAACTCGTCATATTTATGAACGAAATGAATGACATCCGAAAGAGCCACAACCAATAAAATGGGCGGAATCATCACCACCATCACATCAATAGGTTTGTTTAGCCAGGCCATTAGCCCCATGGTCCAGATCAGTGTGATGAGCAAAACAACGAGTGGAAGTATCAGTCCTTTCCAGCTTCTGAATAACAGAAAGAGAATCAGTACAATAACCAATAGCCCTAAACCCAAAAGACGCGATAGCTCCTTTTCCAACTTTAAGGTAAAATCGTATTGCATTTGAATTTTTCCGGAGATGACGAAGTCTTCCAGTCCGGCAGAAGAAAAATGATCAGACAGTTGAAGGTAAAAGGCATCGGCATCTGGCTTTGCCTCAAAGGTTTCATGTTCCAACCATAAAAGTACCGAACCATCTTCTCTACCAAAGTAGTTGCCCAGCATTCCTAAAGAGTCTAGAATAGACGGTGTAAAACGGTTTATTTTGGGAAGCAATGGATAGGTGTTGGTGCCAAAGGGAGTAATTTGTATGCCTTTCAGATCTAAGGGGCTTTCTATGCGTTTTACCTCGGGCCACTGATCAAGGGTTTGTTTATGGAGCTCAACGCTATCGAGGAACGGTTGGGTGAGGCCTTCCTTGTTTTTTAGCACCACAAACAGAAAATCGTTGAATTGCCCAAACTCGTCAATGAACTCATTGTAATAGGCAAGGTCATCATCACCCTCGGGGAAAAAACTATTGAAGCTATAGTTGAACCGAAGGTCATTGAGTTTAGTACCAAAAAACAGGGTGATGGCCAACAGAATGAATAAGTGCCAGCGCGCTTTGGAGGTGTTAAGATAAAAGCAGGTGGTTAAAAAAACTTCCCAGCCATTTTCCTTGTGATCTGACTTCGGTTTACCCACATTTTCCGTTAATTTGTTCACTAGTTCAAATCTAAAAATACCCTACAGAAAATGAGGCAATACCACGAATTGTTGAGACATATTTTGGAGAATGGAGTGGACAAGGGCGATAGAACCGGCACTGGTACCCGAAGCGTGTTTGGGTATCAGATGCGATTCGATTTGTCCGAAGGCTTTCCGGTGGTAACGACTAAAAAACTCCATCTGCGGTCTATTATTCATGAATTGCTTTGGTTTCTAAAAGGAGATACGAACATTAAGTACCTGAAAGATCATGGGGTACGAATATGGGATGAATGGGCAGATGAGAATGGTGACCTAGGGCCTGTTTATGGCTACCAATGGCGGCATTGGCCCGATGGCAAAGGAGGTACTATTGACCAGATTACCAAAGTGGTTGAAAGTATTAAGAATAACCCTAATTCGCGCAGGCATATTGTAAGTGCATGGAATGTGGCCGATGTAGATCATATGGCTCTGCCTCCCTGTCATACCATGTTTCAATTCTACGTGGCCAATGGTAAGCTCAGCTGTCAGCTTTACCAACGGTCGGCCGATGTCTTTTTAGGGGTTCCTTTCAACATAGCCTCCTATGCCTTACTCGTGTTAATGATAGCGCAGGTTTGTGATCTGGAGCCGGGCGAGTTTGTTCACACTTTTGGCGATGCTCACCTCTATTCCAATCACTTCGATCAGGCCAGGTTACAGTTAACAAGAGACTTTAGGCCTCTGCCAACAATGAAACTGAATCCTGAAGTGAAGGATCTGTTTTCATTTACCTATGAGGATTTTGAACTAATAGGTTACGATCCGCATCCGCATATTAAGGCCGAAGTAGCTGTGTAAGTATTGGCTTTAAAAAAGCCAGAGGGTTCTCTTTCCTTTGAGTACTATTCATAAAGTGAGAATAATACCTGATGCCCGATGCATTGGTAGTAAAAATACATTGTGCTGTTGGGAGTACCTCAGGGTTGGCTTTTACCTCATTCACTACCATGCCGGCCTTTTCGGCTTTTTCAAGCACAGCCCTTCGCATAATACCTTCTATACAGCCGGTGTCTAAAGAAGGAGTAAATAGCTCACCATTGGTTACCCAAAACAAGTTGGCCATGCTGGCTTCTGCCAGGTGTCCTTCGGTACTTAGTAACACAATCTCATCCCATTCATTTTCTGCCCTTTCTTTTCCTGCCAGTACATAGTCTATGGCATTTGTTCTTTTGGCAAAGGAGTAGAGGGTATGCCGGGTGGTAATGGTTTGGCTCAAGCCAATAGTGCCCAGGCCTTCAAAAAATGGTTTGTGAGAGGGCGTGCACTCCAACAGAAAGCCGCAGCTGTTTTGCTCCGGGGCATACAGTCCGCCTTCATTTCTCCATACTATGAGCTTGGTTCGTGTGGCGCCTTTAACAGTGTTCTCTTTGCACAATTGCTCAATACTGTCGCGCACATAGTTGGGGGTCAACACTTCAGGAGCCTTCATGCCGTAGACCGTGGAGGCACGCAACAGCCTTTCCAAATGCCAATCAATTAAATCAATTCTGTCCGGGCCTGTAACAATCGTTTCGAATAGGCCGTCTCCATAACAAAATGCACGATTGCTTGTTAAAATCAGCGGTTTGGAAGTGTCAATAATTCGGGAGTTAAATATTGCTTTCATGGAGGGTATTCACCTTTCAAACATAATCGAAAATCAAGTAGGGCATATTTATCTAATATTGAAAACATAATTTGGATGATCTATGGCAGAGCAAAGTAGTGTGTTTGATATGATTGGTCCTGTAATGATAGGCCCCTCCAGTTCTCACACCGCTGGAGTTGTTAGAATAGGGCGTGTAGCCCGCAAGATTTTAGGTAAGGCTCCTGAAACTGCCGACATAACGTTTTACAATTCTTTTGCCAGAACCTATGAAGGCCATGGCTCTGACCGTGCAATTATTGCCGGGCTAATGGATTTTAAAACAGACGATGACCGGATTAAAACCGCCCTCGACCTGGCCAAAGAAGCTGGCTTTCAGTACAAATTTAAGTCGGTAGGCAATGCATCTGTTATGCACCCAAATACGGTTAAGGTGGTAGCTACCAGTGGAGACCGCACCATTGAGGTGGTGGGTGAGAGCCGTGGTGGCGGGGTGATAAAAATTGGCAGTGTAAACGGTTTTGGAGTAGGGTTCAATGCCAACCTGAGTACAATGATTATAATGGCAGCCGATAAAAAAGGAGCTATTGCCTTTATTGCCACAGTTTTAGCCAATGAAGATTGCAACATTGCCTCCATGGCGGTTAACCGAAAAGGTAAGAACGACCGAGCCTGTCACGTGATAGAAATGGACTCTAAACCCTCGCAGGTAACCATCGATTTTCTGAAACATTTGAGCTGGATAAATGAGGTCATATTTATTCCGGATATAGATTTTTAAATACAAATCATGAAGTTGAAAAAAACAATAATTTTTGGGCTGGGAATGCTCCTGAGCTTTCACTTGGCTCAAAGTCAGGAAGGTCAAACAACTTTCACTCTGGAAGAGTGTATTAATTACGCCTGGGAAAACAACCTGAGCGTAAGAAGCAATCAACTAAACCAATTGGGCAATGAAATAGCCCTGAAGCAATCCAGATTTGCCCTGTTGCCAAGCGTAAGTGCCAACGGAAGCGTGGGTAAATCGTTCGGTAGAAGTATTGATCCGGTATCTAACTCCTTTGTGAGTCAGGATTTCACTACCGGAGGTCTCTCTGCTAGTTCGTCTGTGGTACTCTACAGCGGAGGAGCTCTTAGAAATACCATTAAAAGAAATGAGCTGAATCTGGAAGCCAGCGGATTAGACCTTGAAAAAGCTAAGAACGACATAGGCTTGCAGGTGGCGACTAACTTTCTAAACGTACTGCTCAATCAGGAACAACTGCAAAATGCAAGGTACCAGCGAGAGGCTACAGCCGCACAATTAGATCGTACGACCAAATTGGTGCAGGCAGGCTCTCTGCCCATTACCAATCAGCTTGATTTAGAGTCTCAGTTGGCTTCTAACGAAGTTCAGGTAGTGAATGCCGAAAACGCTTTGAACCTGGCTATGCTTAATTTGAAGCAGGCTATGCAGATGCCAGCAGAGGTAAACCTTCAGTTGGAGGCACCAACCCTGGAGATTGAATCAGTTAGGCTGGCTATGAGCAACCCTTCTAAGATTTATGAAATAGCACTAGACAATCAACCCGATGTAAAGAGTGCCGAACTGGGAATACAGAGCAGTGATATGGATGTAAAAATTTCTAAAGGAGCTTTCCTGCCCACCTTGTCATTGAGCGGTAGTATTTCTACCAACTATTCCGATCAGGCAAGGCAGCTTACCGGTACACAAGAGGTTGTTGTGCCTGCCCAGGAAATTGGCTTTGTGCAAGGGACCAACGAGACCGTTTTTTCCAATCCAAGAACGCAAACCGTGCCCGTATTTTCTGATTCATACAGGTTTACTGACCAGTTTAATGATAACCTGGGGCAATCCGTTCGGGTAAACCTGAGCATTCCTATCTTCAACCGTTATGGAAATACTGCCAACCTACAGCGTGCAGAGATTAATAAGCAGCGTGCAGAAATTCAGGCCCAAACGGTGAAAAATACACTGAGACAAAACATTGAGTCGGCTTATAACACGGCTTTGGCCGCTTTGAAGTCTTACGAAGCTTCTCAAAAGCGAGTAGCGGCCCTCGAAGAATCATTCCGGGCCACTGAGCAACGGTACAATGCGGGTAGTGCCAATTTTGTGGACTATCAGGTGGCCAACAACAACTTATTTGCAGCCAGAACTGACCTTGTTCGGGCCAAGTACGAATACATATTCCGTGCAAAAATTTTAGACTTTTATTTGGGTAACCCAATCACTTTAGATTAAGAACAACAACATGGCTAAGAAGAAAAAAGGATCGAATCGAATTGTCTGGATACTACTGATAGCAGTAGCCGCCATTATGATATTTGCTATTGTAGGTAAGCAAGCAGGCTTTATTGGTGGTGCGAAAACCTTGTCTGTAGAAATGGCAAAGGTAAGCCGTAACACCATTATAGAAAAAGTTACTGCTTCGGGCGTGGTTCAGCCAGTAACAGAAATTATCATAAGCCCCGATGTTGCAGGGGAAATTATAGAATTGAATGTAGAAGAAGGAGACTTTGTCAATGAGGGCATGGTGCTGGTTAAAATCAGACCTGATAACTTACAGTCAGCCTTAGATAGAGCTCAGGCCAACCTTAACCAGCAATTGGCCAACCTAGCCTCTGCCAAGGCCAACAAGGCCCGCAGCGAGGCACAGCTCACTCAGGCAGAACTTGCTTTCAAAAGGGCAGAGCAATTGAGAAAAGAGAATGTGATTTCAGATGCCGATTTTGAAACGGCTCAGTCTAACTATCTCACGGCCAAGTATAACCTGGAGGCGGCAGAAGAAAGTGTGAAGGCAGCCGAATACATTATCAAATCGAGCCAAGCTACAGTTGATGAAGCTAAGGAAAACGTGAGGCTCACTGTGGTTACGGCTCCTGCCAGTGGTACAATTTCTAAACTCAACGTAGAGAAGGGAGAGCGTGTGG
This sequence comes from Roseivirga sp. UBA1976, assembly GCF_002336325.1. NCBI lineage: Bacteria > Pseudomonadati > Bacteroidota > Cytophagia > Cytophagales > Roseivirgaceae > Roseivirga > Roseivirga sp. UBA1976. The sequence continues at coordinate 10,876 of NZ_DDDQ01000073.1, forward strand.
TAGGTACTCAGCAAATGGCCGGTACAGAAATGATGCGTCTGGCAGACCTTAACCAAATGCAGGTTGAAGTAGATGTAAACGAGAATGACATTATTCGAGTGAGTGTGGGTGATACCTCAATTATTGATGTGGATTCTTACTCTCAGATGGATAAAAAGTTTAAGGGTATAGTCACTCAAATTGCAAACACGGCTAATCCAAAAGCTTCGGCCGATGCGGTTACAGAGTTCAAAGTAGAAATAAGAATTCTCAACGAGAGTTTTACCGACCTGCTATCGGAAATTAATGGTCCTTCACCTTTCCGTCCGGGTATGACAGCCAGTGTTGAGATTATCACTACAACCAAGCAGAATGTACTTTCAGTGCCCTTAGCGGCTGTAACTACCCGTAATCCTAACCTCAAAGGAGCTAACGGAGAAAATGATAATGAGACAACAGCTACACCGGCTTCTAACCGACTGGCCAGTGAAGACAACCTCAAAGAAGTTGTTTTTGTAAATGAAGGGGGCGTGGCTAAAATGGTAGAGGTAACAACCGGCATTAGCGACTTCGACAATATTGAGATACTATCCGGTTTAGATGAAGGTCAGGAGGTTATTTCAGGGCCATTCTTTGTAGTGTCTAAGCGATTGAAGGATGGGGATTTGGTAGAAAAAATGCAAGCCAAAAAGCCGGCTGCTGCTCCTGCAACGAACTAATTAATACAGACTCATAATTATCAATTAAGAAGCACTCCTAAAGGGGTGCTTTTTTGTTGAATACGGATGACCAAAAGTTTTGCAGATAAGGTTAGACCTGCGAAGTGAATGACCTTAGCGTTTTGTATAGCCTATGAAGCGGCAGCCCCATCACATTGTAATAGTCGCCCTCAATTTTATGTATACCAATCATGCCAATCCATTCCTGAATGCCATAGGCTCCTGCTTTATCGAAAGGCTTATAAAGGTCTATGTAATGGTCTATTTCAGCGGCTTCGAGAGCATCGAAGTAGACCAATGTACTTTCTGAAAATGAGGTGATTTTATTTTGGGTTTTGAGACATACGGCTGTGATTACCTGGTGACTATTGCCGGAAAGAGCCTGCAGCATGGTTTTGGCATCATCTCGGTTGGCCGGTTTAGCCAACGCCCTGCCATCGCATATCACAACTGTATCGGAAGTAATAACCAATTCTGAGGCTAGTAGGTCATCAAAAGCTTCGGCCTTCTTTCTGGCAATGAACTCTGCCATTTGGGTGGCTTCCAGATGAGTAGGGAATGTTTCGTCAACAGGCCTAACCCGAACTTCGAAGTCAAGCCCCAGGTTCTTTAGTAGCTCCTGCCTTCTGGGAGATTTACTCCCAAGGATTAAACGGTAGGGTAAATTCATCATCCTTTATAGATCCGAATAAATAGCCACAAATCACTTTTGGGTAAAAATATGTCGATTTTTGAGGTAATGTATAACCGGAATGACATACCTCCTTTACCGTGTCCATGCTTATTTCTTTGGTTATGATGGCAAACTGGGCTTCGTTGCGAATGGTTTTGCTCAGGCAGGTGGCGAAATTTCTTTCGAAAGAAATGTTTCTGGATTTTCGCTGGTCTTTGCCTTTTATACCAAGTGCTTTCTCTATGATGAAGTAGTGCATCACGGTAAGATCCAGCCGCTTTACAACCTCTGGAAAATTCCACTCCATTGCATCCAGTGCTTCAGGCTTCAGTCGTACTTTAAAGGTTTCATCTTTAAAAAGAAGACCAAAAGCCCATTGCTTACCCAGAATTATCTCCGTAATGTCATACGGATTTTCTATAGGGCGAATGAAGAAATAAGGCTCCAGCTTCTTCATAAACTCCTCTCGGCTAAAATCGTTAATGCCGTTTATGAGTCGGTGAGTCGGCAGAATGCGAAGGTCATCAGCCTCGCCATTGGTGAGGTACATAAGGTGAAAATTAAAGCCTTCATGTCCTCCGGATCCTTGTTTTTCTACCATCTCCTGCCTGTACTGTATGGAGCTCTCCAGGCGGTGATGACCATCGGCAAGAATGATTTTCTCAGGGCCTAGTTTGTCGATGAACTTTTGAATAATGTTTCGATCGTGGATCACTGAAAGTACATCTTTTACCCCTTGGTAGTCTTCCGTTTCATAAATAGGGTTTAGCTGGCTTTCATCCATGTATTGCTCCAGCTCAAAGTCAGGATCGAAGTATAGACCGTGAGTAGGACTAACGTTCAGTTCTGTTGCTTTCAATACTTCTACACGATCGGCTACCGAGTGAGGGATGGTGTTTTCATGCCTTAAAATAACGGAGTCGGGTTTTCCCCAATCAGTGGCTTCTATGAAGCTAACGAACCCCTTTCTTACGTAATTTTTATCGCTTCCCGGTAGGGCAAAATGCTGGTAATACACATAAATTCCGGGAATTGGGTCTTGCTCAATTATTCCTTTCTCTTTCCACTGGGTAATGGTATGCCGTGCTTCTAGCGGACTTTCCGAGTTCAATGGAACGCTCAGGTGTATGCTGTTGTAAGGTATAGCATATAGAGCGTCTCGCTGTTTTTCGGAAATCACATCGAACAGCGGAGAGGTTAGCTCATCTATAGTACGAGATAGCTCCTTGTTGTATCTCCATGCCCTAAAGGGTAGAATTTTCGCCATACTATTGCTTTGCTCTCAACTTCCATTTACTCAACTGTCCGCTCGCATCGGCACGGTTGGTAGCTTTTTTCTTTTCTTCAAGGGCATAGGCAGCCAGAGCAATCGCTATGGTTTCTTCCTCTTCATTATGAGCATCAAGATACTCCGGTTTAAAGTGATTTTGAACAAACTTTGTATCGAAGTCACCGCTGATAAAGGCACCGTGCTTCAGGGCAAAGGAGCAGAAGTCGAGCGTGGTGCTAATGCCTGTGATTTCGTATTCATTGATGGCTCTGAGCATTCTCATTCTGGCTTGTTCCCGGTTTTCACCCGTAGCCACAAGTTTGGCAATCATAGGGTCGTAATAGATCGGAATATCCATGCCTTCTTCAAAGCCATCATCTACACGGATTCCCGGCCCCTGGGGTATCTTATAGGTTTCAAGACGGCCGGTTTCGGGAAGAAAATTCTCTTTGGGATTTTCAGCATATACCCGTACTTCAATGGAGTGTCCTTTAATCTTCAAGTCTTCCTGGCTGAAGCTTAGCGGGTGTCCTTCGGCAATCCGTATTTGCTCTTTTACCAGATCAATGCCTGTTATTTCTTCGGTCACAGGATGCTCTACTTGTAAACGCGTATTCATTTCCAGAAAGAAGAAGTCGAGATTCTCATCTACAATAAACTCTACCGTTCCTGCACCGTAGTAGTCGCATGCTTTTGCCACACCAATGGCTGCTTCTCCCATAGCTTTTCTTAATTCGGGAGTTAACACGGATGAAGGGGCTTCTTCAATTACTTTTTGGTGTCTGCGTTGTATAGAGCATTCTCTTTCGAAAAGGTATACCAGGTTGCCATGCTGATCGCCCAGCACCTGAATTTCTATGTGCCGAGGTGAACCGATGTACTTTTCAATAAAGACAGATTTATCTCCGAAAGCCGATTCGGCTTCGCTCATGGCACGCTGCATTTGCTCCTGAATATCCTCAGGCCGCTCTACCACACGCATGCCTTTTCCTCCGCCTCCGGCACTGGCCTTAATGAGTACGGGGTATCCAATATCTTCAGCAATTTTTCGGGCTTCGGCCAAGTCTGTAACGGCATGGTTTACCCCAGGAATCATGGGCACGTTGTATGCTTTAACAGCATTTTTTGCGGCAAGTTTATCGCCCATTACTTCTATAGCGTGTGTAGAAGGGCCAATGAAAATAATGCCTTTTTCGGCCACCTTTTTGGCAAATGTGGCATTTTCAGAGAGGAAACCATAGCCGGGGTGAATAGCATCTACGTTTAATTCAAGGCAGATGTCTATGATTCTATCCATCTTAAGGTATGACTGATTGGATGGAGCCGGCCCAACGTTTACGGCTTCATCGGCATAGCGCACGTGTGGTGAATGAACGTCTGCATCGCTGTAAATGGCCACGGTTTTGATGCCCATTTCGCGGGCAGTTCTCATTACACGGATGGCAATCTCGCCTCGGTTGGCCACTAAGATCTTCTTAATTTTACTTTCTGACATAGGCTCAAATTCTCGCTTGCAATGCTAATTAATAATATTGGTTTTGAGAACCAATCAGTCTTTTATATGTGTCTCTATTTTTGATAAATGGTTATTATAGTATTACCTTTGCGTCTTCTTTGAATAAGTGAGAATCGACTATTAAAGCACTAAGGCGTTGGATTTATTTGAAAAATTATTGTCTAATCAAGGCCCACTAGGCAAGCATTCAGACGTATCAGAAGGGTATTTCATGTTCCCAAAACTAGAAGGAGAGATAGCTCCAAGAATGAAGTTCATGGGAAAAGAAGTATTGACCTGGAGTTTAAACAATTACCTGGGTTTAGGTAATCACCCCGAAGTAAGAGAGGTTGATGCTCAGGCAGCTGCCGACTGGGGAATGGCATACCCGATGGGAGCCAGAATGATGTCTGGTAATACCAGTTATCATGAGCAACTCGAGCAGGAATTGGCCGAGTTTGTAATGAAAGAGTCGGCTTACTTGCTTAACTATGGCTACCAAGGAGTTTTATCTATTATAGATGCTCTGGTAGATCGTAAAGATGTAATAGTGTATGATGCAGAGTCTCATGCCTGTATCATCGATGGAGTGAGGCTTCATATGGGCAAACGTTTTGTTTTCCCTCATAACGATATTCAGAACCTTGCCAAGCAGTTGGAAAGGGCTACAAAAATTACCAAAGAAACCGGTGGAGGTATTTTGGTAATAACTGAAGGGGTTTTCGGAATGACCGGTAACCTGGGTAAGGTAAAGGAAATTGCCGAGCTGAAGAGTCAGTTTAATTTTAGGCTTTTGGTAGATGATGCACATGGTTTTGGAACTATGGGGGCTACCGGAGCCGGCTCAGGCGAGCACTTGGGTTGTCAGGATGAAATAGACCTTTACTTCTCTACTTTTGCCAAGTCTATGGCGGCTATTGGTGCCTTTGTGGCTGGAGACAAGGAGATCATTAAGTTCCTTAAGTATAACATGAGATCTCAGATTTTTGCCAAGTCTTTACCAATGCCCTTTGTCATTGGCGGTCTTAAAAGGCTCTCTATGTTGCGCGATAATCCGGAGCATAAGAACAAGCTTTGGACGATTGTTAACGCTCTGCAAAGTGGCTTGAAAGAGAAAGGCTTTAGCATTGGTACAACAGAATCTCCGGTTACTCCTGTGGTATTGAACGGTACAGTAGGAGAGGCTGCAGCACTGAGCAAAGACCTGAGAGAGAACTTCAATATTTTCTGTTCGGTGGTTATTTATCCGGTGGTACCTAAGGGTATGATCATACTTCGTCTTATACCTACGGCATCGCACTCTTTGGAGGATGTTGAGGAGACCATCGCAGCCTTTGAAGCAATTAAAGGAAAACTTACATCAGGGGAGTATAGAAAAGAAGAGTTGGCCCTCGCCTTTGGTGAGTAAAACTCAAAAAAAAGTGCCTCTATTGTTGTGAATAGAGTATTTTGCTTTATATTGCTCTGAATTAAACAATATTATCAACAACCTTAAAACACGATAAATATGAGTCAATTTGCCAAAGTAAAAGCATTAGTAGATTCACTTGAGGACGATTTCGCAAAATTCTATGACAAAGGTAACCAGGCTGCTGGTACTAGAGTTAGAAAAGGAATGCAAGAGCTTAAGAACCTAGCTCAGGAAATCAGAATCGATGTTCAAAACATCAAGAATAGCTAATACGGAAACCGTATTTATATAAAGAGGCCAATCAATTGCTTGATTGGCTTTTTTATTGTCTCAATTTTTGGTTTAGAGCAACGCGGCTATCCTCTGCTTAAGTTCTTCAGTAGCAGGGAGTAAGGGTAGTCTTACCTGATTGTTACATACCCCTTTTTGTCTCAATACCTCTTTTATCCCAACCGGATTACTCTCTACATACATTAGCGGGTTTATAGCTTCAAAGCTGTTAGAAATCTCCTTAGACTTTTTAAAATCGCCACTCAGTGCCAATCGGGCTATCTGACTGAATTCTATGGGAAACCCATTGGCCAAAACTGAGATAACTCCACAGCCGCCCATCTCCATAATTTCGGTGGTAATGAGGTCGTCTCCGGAAATAAGTAGAAAGTTTTCTGGCTTTTGGGTGGCTATACTTTGGCACTGATCGAGCTTGCCTGAGGCCTCTTTTATACCCAATATGTTAGGATGTTGGGCCAGAGCAAGCGTAGTTTCGGCCAGCATGTTTGACATTGTTCTGCCCGGAACATTATAAAGTATTACCGGAACCGGGCTTGCATCGGCCACTTTTTGGAAGTGAGCAATAATACCTGCCTGACTAGGCTTGTTGTAGTATGGACTCACTGAGAGTAGAGCGTCTACTCCATCGAAGTTTGTATCGTTTATTTCATCGAGTACGGCCGCGGTATTGTTGCCGCCAATGCCGTATACTATGGGTAATTTCTTCGTGTTATTTTCTCGCACGAAGGCTAGAATTGCTTTTTTCTCGCTTTTAGTGAGTGTAGCTACTTCACCGGTTGTTCCCATAACAACGTAATAGTCAACTCCCTCGCTGGTGAAGTCGAGTACTCGCTTAAGACTATCATAATCTACCAGCCCTTCTTGAGTGAATGGCGTTATAAGTGCCACTCCTGTTCCATGTAATTTTTCCATTTACCTGATTGCCTTAATGTATTTAACCATTTGCTCTGCAAAATTAGCAGTCCCGGCACTTTTGTTGATACCAATCATCAATTCATAATAATTGGTGGCCGTTTCAGAGTGAAAACCAACCCTGCACTTGGCTTTTGTTCGATTTAACAGCGTTTGAGCAATTTCGTTCAATTCAAAATCGAGATGTAGCAGATAGTCGAAAGAAGTGTCTAAAAAGCTTTCGGTTTCCGGAGAATTAAGTTTGCCCCAACTGCTAATCTGGTCGATTTTCAGAGTGGCACGGTTGAGAGATGGTACTTCCTTTTGGTTCACAAAACAAAGCACTTGAATGTGCTTATGCTTACCCAGTTCTTCAACCAGCTGGTTTATGCTTTCTTCTTTCTTTTCGCCTTCATAGGTATAGAGAACGCCAATGTTAGTGGCCTTTTCGTATGGTGGTATAGGCTCTTTGTACTCGCGTTTTCTGGGCTTATTGACAAGCCCCAGAATCTTCCTTCCTAGTATTGACATTTAGCTGTTGATGAGTTGAATGAATTCATCTTCTGAGATGATTTTAATGCCCAATTGAGTGGCCTTTTCCAATTTGGCAGGTCCCATGTTTTCTCCGGCCACAAGGTAGTCTAGCTTAGCGCTGATGGATGAGACTACTTTGCCGCCATTCCGTTTAATCTTTTCCTTCAATTCGTCTCGCGAAAACTGATGAAATACTCCACTGATTACGAAAGAAAGATCTGTCAGTTTTTGGCTTTCACTTACCTCTTCCGTTTCTTCTATCTGGAAGTGGAGTCCGGCTTGCTGAAGATCGGCAATTAGTTTCTGATTTTTTTCATGGCTGAAGAAATCTGTCACACTCTCGGCAATGCGTTCTCCAATTTCGGGCACGGCAACCAATTCTTCCAAGGAGGCATTCATCAGGTTGTCAATAGTTTTGAAGTGGCGGG
>NZ_DDDQ01000073.1:18884-19389 GCF_002336325.1 Roseivirga sp. UBA1976
ATGGCGGGCTAGTTTCTCTGCCACGGTTTGGCCAACGTAGCGGATACCCAGGGCAAACAGAACTCGTTCAAAGGGTACTTTCTTCGATTCTTCAATGGCTTTTATGATATTGGAAGCTGATTTTTCCCTTAGGCTTCGGGCACTGTATTCACCTTTTTTCTCTGAGAAAATACGAAACTCCAGGCCGTTCAGGTCATCGAAAGTGAGCTGGTATAGGCCGGCATAGTCATGAATTAACCCTTTATCCAGAAGGCCTCTGAGTGTTTCTGAGCCAAGACTGTCTATATCCATGGCTTTCCGTTGAATAAAATGCTCAATTCTTCCCAGTATTTGAGGAGGGCATCCTTCTGTATTGGGGCAGTAATGATTTGCTTCTCCTTCTTTCCGTATAAGTTCGGTCTGGCATTCCGGGCAATGGCTTATGTAGCTTACCGGTTGACTGTTTACCGGCCGGGCCAGCGGGTCTACACCGGTGATTTTAGGGATGATTTCTCCACCTTTTTCT
>NZ_DDDQ01000073.1:19693-28712 GCF_002336325.1 Roseivirga sp. UBA1976
GATGATTTCTCCACCTTTTTCTACGAATACTGTGTCGCCCAGGCGGAGATCCAGGCGTTCGATCTCGTTGGCATTGTGCAGCGATGCTCTTTTAACGGTAGTTCCGGCCAAGAGCACGGGTTTTAAATTGGCTACGGGAGTAACGGCTCCTGTGCGGCCCACCTGGTAAGATATACTTTCTAAAACGGTTGAGGCACTTTCGGCTTTGTACTTGTAGGCAATGGCCCAGCGAGGGCTTTTGGCTGTGAACCCAAGTTCGTTTTGATGGTGGAGACTATCTACTTTTATTACTACTCCATCGGTTTCTGATGGGAGTTCGTGTCTTTTGGTTTCCCAATAGGCTATATAGTCGAGTACTTCTTCTATAGATTGGCAACGTTTGTAGGTCTGTGAAACATTAAAGCCCCATTTTTCCAGCAGGGCAATAGACTCAGAATGAGTATTTACCTCAACGGATTCGCCAAGAAGGGAGTAGAGGTAACAGTCGAGTTTTCGGTAAGCAACTACCGAAGAGTCTTGCATTTTTAGCGTACCCGAAGCTGCGTTTCTGGGGTTGGCCAGAGGCTCTTCTCCGGCATCAATCCGTTCAGCGTTGATCCGGGCGAACTGCTCTTTTGGAAAATAGACTTCTCCTCTAACCTCAAAACTATCAGGAGTTTGTGTGCCAATACGCAAGGGTATACTTCGTATGGTTTTAGCATTGGCGGTAATGTCGTCTCCTTGTGTGCCATCGCCACGGGTTACTGCGCGCTTCAATATTCCTTTTTCGTAGGTTAGGCTCAGAGCCACTCCATCGAACTTTAGTTCGCAGAAGTATGCATACTCATTAGTTCCCAGTCCTTTTTTTACCCGATTATCCCAGTCTATAAGTTCTTCTTTAGAATACGTGTTGCCCAAAGAAAGCATGGGATATTTATGAACAACCGTTTCAAAGTTTTTGGTTATGGTTCCTCCTACACGTTGGCTGGGGGAGTCTTCGAACTTGAACTGAGGAAACTTGTTTTCAAGGGCAATAAGTTGCTCCAATAATTGATCGAACTCAAAGTCTGAAATTTCAGGTTGGTCTTTCTGATAATAGAGTTCGTTATGGTAATTGATTTGCTCTGTGAGCTTTTTAATTTCGGAGAGGGCTTGTTGCTCGGTCATGGGAGTTAATTGAGTTTTTCAAGCGATGATTGTATTTCTGCTTCTGTGTTTTCCAACTTGGCTTTGCAGTCGTTGATTAGCTTTGTAGCCTCTTTAACCAGACTCGACAGTTCGTCAATGTCGGGGTTTTGGTTTTCAATTCTCTCCACAATTTCATTGATTCGCTGGAGAGCTTCTTTATAGGTTGTTTTACTGCTCATTTTCTATGTTTGTCACCTTGCTTTCAATTTGTGTGTGTTGATTTTTGGTGATCAGCACGTCTCCCACTGCAATCGGCTGTTGGTTGATTGACCTTCCATTTTTCAGGGTAATGGAGTATCCGCGCTTAAAGATTGTTTCCGGGTCTATGAGCTTAATCTTATCCTCCAGACCCGTCAACAGAGAACGGCTTTTTTCTACCTGCGCTCTGCTGGCGAATTTAAGCATATGTTGTTTATCTGACAGAAGCTGTTGGGCTTGTTTTAGATAATTGAGGCCTGATCTTTCAAGCCGATGCCCCATTTGAACTAACTGTTGCCGAGCCATATTAAACTTATCTCTCACCCCTCTTTCTACACGTGTATTGAGATCGTAGAGTTGGTTATAGAACCGGTCCATGCCTGAAATAATAAATTCGGCTACGGCTGTTGGCGTTTTCAATGCTGTGTTGGCCACAAGGTCGGCTACTGTCTGGTCACGTTCATGACCAATGCCCGTAAGAACCGGCAGTGGAGCCGAGGCAATGAGTTTGGCCAGGTTGTAGCCATCAAAACTGTCCAGATCGGTTTGGGCACCACCCCCTCTGATTATGGCGATGAGGTCGTACTTTTCTTGGCGCTGTCGTATGTTTTCCAACGCTTTGGCAATTGAGTTTTCGGTTTCTGTTCCTTGCATGGTGGCGTTAAAGCTTTCAATCAGAAAATCGTAACCTTGTGAGTTGTTTTCTAGCTGATCGATGAAGTCGCCATATCCTGCTGCGGTGAGTGAGCTAATGACGGCTATCCGCTGAGGTACCAGAGGTAGGGGCAGCGACTTATTGAGGTTTAAAAAACCTTCTTCTTTGAGCTTGCGAATGGTTTCCTCTCTCTGCCGCGACCTTTCTCCAATAGTGAAGTTGGGGTCTATATCGTTAACGGTCAGGCTGAGCCCATATACTTCATGAAAATTGATACTCACATTGAATAGTACTTTGATGCCCGGCTTGAGGGTAGAACCTGTGGCTTGCTCGAATTGCTGGCTGAGTGTGCGGTAGGTATAGGCCCAGATGTTAGCTCTTATTTTGGCCTGAATAAAGTTATTCTCCTTTTCTACCAACTCCATATAGCAGTGGCCCTTCTGGTTGTTCCGAAGCTCACTTATTTCTGCAATGACCCAATAGGAACCAGCCAGGTTGTTTTCCAGCTGGCTTTTGATCAGGTGATTGAGTTGAAAAAGGGAGAGATGCGCCATGTTGCAAATTACGGCAAAGCCGGCAGGCTACAAACGAAAAAGAAAACATATACCTGAACAGTTTGGCGCGTTAGAGGCAGGTGGCTATGTGTTTAAAAAAGAACCGACTCTGCTGCTTTATGGGCAACAGAGCCGGTCGGGTTTTGTTATTACGAAGTTTTGCCTTCTAGTGATTTTGCTGGGGAAAATGTCTGTTTCCTCCATTATCCCTATTAGGCCTGTCTTTATCGTCACTAATGCGCTTCATTAAAGACCGTCTGAAATCAGAATCTATTCGAATAACCATCCATATCTGATTTTTATCGAGTACTTCGTTAAAACGGGTGAGGTATTTCTTTTCCAGATCGAGTTCTGCCTGTTTTTGCTCCAGATATACCTCAAGCATTTTATCGGCATTTTCATCGGTCATGTTTTTCCATCCGTTAGCCCCCACAAGGTTTCTTTTTTGCTCGTTGTATTTTTTACTCAAAGCGTCTTTTTCCTTTTCATATTCGTTGAAAATGGGCCAGAATTTTTGTGCGGTTTCGCTGGTAAGTTGCAGCCTGTTCGACAAAAAGGCTATGCGGGCTGCTTTTAATTTTTCCCAGTCGTCAGAGCTTCTGCCATTGCGGTCTTGTGCTACGACAAGGTTGCAGGCAATTGCCAACAAAAGTATATATGCGAATCTCATGATCTTAGTAGTCAAAATATTCAAAATGGTAATCCAATTCTGCATTGGTAGTTAGCAGGTCAGCAAAACTATTAAGTTCTTCGGCAATTATTTCGTCCAGTATCAGATCGAACGAGTCTACATCGCTGAAAATATCGTTTTGAAAGGCCTGTTGTGCATTGAGGTAATCAATTATTGTATCGTCAGAGACCAGCTCCAGGCCTGATTCATTGTTTTCGGGCAGTGCTTTAGGCGAAAGAAAGTAAAAGCTTGCGATAAGCACTAAGCTTGCCGCTACGGCCAGCCAGCGCATTGGGCTTTGCTTATAAAGCGGAACTACTTTACGTTCCCGGCCCACAGTTTTGGCCATTATTTCTTCCGTTAACTCTTCGAAGTAGTTTTGAGGAACCTCGAATGGAAGCGTCTTCAGCTTTTCATTTTTGTAAAGCGTGCTGTCTTCTCTTTCTGCGGCTTCAAGTATGTCTTTATTTAGCCGATCGAAATAACCCTCCGGTACCTCGAAAATATTCTTGGCCAGTTCGGGTTGGTCTTCAAGCTTAATATGTCGGCCTTTTTTGTTCATGGTACTTTGATTTTCAAATGGTTAGAAGGTTTAATCTGCGTTCAGTTCTTCCTCTACTTTTTTAACAGCCAGGTGAAAGCTGGCTTTTAAGGCACCCACGCTGGTGCCGGTTATTTCTGCTATTTCTTCGTACTTCAGGTCATCGAAATATTTCATGTTAAACACCAGTCGCTGCTTTTCGGGCAGTTTTAGTACGGCTTTTTGGAGTTTCATCTGAATCTCATCTCCGTTAATCAATTGACCGTGTGTCAGGTGGTTAGAAAGTTCTTTGTGAACATCGTCTATAGAGAGTGCAGTTCTTCGTTTAATTCGTTTGAGCTGATTCAGTGCTTCGTTGGTAGCTATTCGGTATATCCAGGTAAATAGCTGAGAGTTTTCCTTGAACTCATCGAGGTGTTTGTACACTTTAATGAAAACCTCCTGAGTCACATCGTCTGCATCGTCATGTGTAATAACAATCTTACGAACATGCCAGTACACCCGCTCCTGATAAGCCGAAACTAACTTCCGAAAGGCCCTTTCTCTTGTGGAGGGTTGCTTAAATTCGGTGAGTATTTCCTGTTCGTGCAAGTGGTGAAGTTTTGGAGTTAGATGCTACTGCGAATGAATGGTTTAATATAGTTGTACTAATTTACATTATGCTGCTGAATTTGAGGGGTTTTCTTACATTTGATAATGTGTATCTGCAGGTTTAGGACGCAAATTTTTTAATGTGTGTAATATTACGTTCAATGTACAAAACAAACCTGTGGTATAATGTGTATTTACTGACGTGGAAGAATTAGTACAATGTGTTAATTTTAGGCGTCATCCAACCAAAGACCCATGGGAATCGCGGAAGATATAAAACAGGGCAAGGACTTTAAGAGTTCTTACGAGAAATTGATAGTTAACATTCTTTACACCAACGGCTGGTTGTTAGACAAGCAGAACAAGCTGTTAAAGACCTTTGGTATCACCTCTCCGCAATACAATGTAATGCGCATACTAAGAGGCCAGTATCCTAAACCATGTACGGTAAACACTATTATAGAGCGTATGCTGGATCGTATGTCGAATGCTTCCAGAATTGTAGACAGGCTGGAAACAAAACGGTTGGTTGAGCGCACTATTTGTGAGACGGATCGAAGGGCAAAAGATGTGCTCATTACAGCTAAGGGGCTCAAAGTGCTGGAACAGGTCGATGAGGCGCTCGCATGCTGGATGAAAGGCTTCGAAGGCATTGATATTCAGTCGGTAGAGGGGGCCAGCGAGGTGTTGGATGCTATGCGGGCCTCTATCGAGTAACTCCATATTTTTTCAGCAAGGGCAGTACTTTATCCATCGGTAGTGCTTCAATGGTTCGGCCGTTGCCTTCCATGCGTTTAGCCGCTATTAGCGAATTAATTATGGCTTCTTCGGTGGCTTCAATGGCGGCCATAAATAATGGCGATATGTTGTCATTTCTCAATACATCGCCCGTGTCGGTTGTATGAGCGGTTTGGTATGCAATTCTCATGTTTTCGGCTGTAGAGGCAGCTATTACATAATCTCCACTACCGTTGGAGGCGATTCCCCCGGTTTTGGCCAACCCCAACATGGCTCTTTTGGCCAGCCTTTCCAGTTGTCTGGCATCCAGGGGAGCGTCAGTCAAAACTACAATCATGCATGAACCATCACTTTTCTCAATAGCACTCCTGAACGGGTACCGGTTAAGTTCTTGTCCTATGGGAGCTCCGGCAATGGTTAGGTTGCCGCCAAAGTTCGATTGTACCAGAACGCCCACCGTATAACCTCCCAATGTTTCCGGAAGCCTTCTGGATGAGGTGCCAATGCCTCCCTTAAACCCAAAGGCTATGGTGCCTGTTCCGGCTCCAACATTACCTTCGGTTACCGGGCCGGATTGTGCTCCCTGAATGGCTTTTATTACATGGTTTTCAGTAATGTGCATACCTCGAATATCGTTAAGGCCGCCATCGTTAGTTTCACCCACTACCGCGTTTACCGATCGTACATTTTCGTTGCCGGGTAGGTCAAGCGTATATTTGACAGTACCCTGTATGCCCATAGGTACGCTCAAGGTGTTGGTAAGAATAATAGGCGTTTCCAGGTTGCCTAACTCCTGCACCTGGCTGATTCCCGCGAGTTTGCCAAAGCCATTGCCAATATAAATGGCGGCCGGTACTTTTTCTTGAAAGATGTTTCCCGCATGGGGAAGAATGGCGGTTACCCCGGTTCTTACAGTTTCGCCTTCAATGAGAGTGGTGTGACCAACTTTTACCCCGGGTACATCCGTAATGGCATTCCATTTTCCGGTGGGTAGGACACCAATAGTAATGTTGTAATCTCTAGCTCGTTGGCCTATGGCCAGGTGAGTAGAGAGGAACAGAAGTATCAGAAATATCCCTTGCCTTTTCATCTCATCAAAATAGAGATTATCTGTCAAATTCGGAGCTACAGATGGTATAAGTGGGCTCTTTTAGGAAGTTTCACTATCTTCCGAGTGCTACTTTAATTAAAAGCTATGAATCACAAGGCCATCAAGCTTTCGTTGTACATCAACTATTTTGTTTTTGCCATTCTGCTCAATTCTGTGGGGATCGTTATTCTTAAGTCGCAAAAAGCTTTTGGGGTAGATGAGGTAGAAGCAAGCACTTTGGAGGGGTTTAAAGACATTTCCATAATGGTAACTTCTTTTCTTATCGCTTCTTTTCTACCAAGAATAGGATATAAAAAAGGAATGCTGACTGCCCTTGGGGTGGTGACCATAGCCTGCCTGGTAATGTATTTCGGTAATTCTTTTTTAACTACTAAGCTCCACTTCCTGATGGTAGGTATAAGCTTCGGTGTTATTAAAGTGGCTGTATACTCGGTAATTGGCCTGGTAACCAATAGCCAGAAGGAGCATAATAGTTTTATGAGCAATATAGAAGGGGTGTTTATGTTTGGAATTGCTCTGGCCTATTTTCTTTTCCCCGCATTTAATGTGCCTGACCAACCCAATGCATGGCTCAATGTATATTGGGTTTTGGCTGGACTTACTTCTGTGGCTTTTGTGTTGCTCTGGAAGGCACGGTTTGAGCACTCGTATGAAGCTCCCGGCAATAGCCTTTCGGCCGATTTTATGGAAATGATTTCTCTGATAGCCAAGGGTTTGGTACTGGTGTTTGTTGGAGCCGCATTTTTATTTGTGATGGTGGAGCAGGGAATAATGACCTGGCTGCCGACTTTTAACGAGAAGGTTATGCAGTTGCCTGAAAACGTGGCGATAATGATGGCGAGCATTTTGGCCATTTCGCTGGGTATTGGACGCTTGTTAGCGGGGCAGTTGTCGCGATTATTTTCATGGCATGTAGTTTTGGTAGTGAGCATATTAGGGGCAATGGCTATGGTGCTATTTGTGTTGCCTGAAGCTGTAAATGCCAATATAGATGGAGTGGAAACATTGGCGGATGTGCCCCTGATTGGCTACGCATTTCCCTTGGTTGGCTTGTTTATAGCTCCCATATATCCATTGCTCAATTCGGCAGTACTTAGTGCATTGCCTAAAAAGCTGCATAGTCCCATGTCAGGGCTCATTATTATTTTTTCAGCCTTGGGAGGTACCATAGGCTCTCGAATTGTAGGCTATCTTTTTAAAACACTGGGAGCCGAAAAAGCCTTTACCTATACGCTAATCCCTATGGCTGTTTTGCTTACCGCTCTGTTTATGCTTAAACGACTTACGGCAAGGGAGTTGGCTAACAAGAAATCTTAAACCTTTTGAAGAACCAATTGTCGAAACATTAATTTTTTAAACCTATAACAAACTATGAAAAACCAACTCAAAGCTATTTTTGGTCTCTCTGCATTGTTTTTTTTGACAAGTGCTTTTGTGGTAGCACCAAGCCCCAATGAAAGCAGGGATGCACAGGAGCAGGATGCTAAAATTGAACTTCCCGAAAATGTAAAAGCCATTGTAGAGAAGAAGTGTATGAACTGCCATAAACCCGATGCTCGTAATGAAAAGGCAAAAGAGAAGCTGCAATGGGTTAAGGTGCCTCAAATGAATAAAGAGGAGCAAGAGCATTTTGTAGCTGAAATGTTCGAGGTTTTGGAAGATGGTAAAATGCCTCCTGAAAGAATGGTAGAGCGTTTTCCTGAAATGAAATTGACCGAAGAAGAAACCAAAACCTTGTTGGCCTGGGTAGAGAAAGAAGAAAAGCGTCTGAAGGGCAAATAGCCTATCAGTTTTTGGCCTTTGGCAAAGCCGGGCTAGAGAAGGAGCCTCTCAAAATTCCGGATTCTGCTTACTCTTGAAGAGGAAAGCAGGAGTTTTGAGAGGCTCTTTTTTTATGGTTAACAAACCCGATCCGTGTGGTTATGAAAAACCTATTAGATTTCTTTAATCAGATCGATAAAGCCTGAGTTTTGCCCCTTAGGCCTTACCACCATCATAGGAATATCATTGTTGTACTGAATTAGTTGTTCAGCGCGACTTCCAATAAAGAGGGCAGTAGTAGATGTTCTTCCTTTTACGCCAATAAAAATAGCGCTCGGATTGTTTTCATGGGCAAAGTCTATGATATCCGTCACCGGATTGTCGTTGGTGTCTAATGAATAAACCACCTCAAGGTCTACCCCCTCATGGTCTATTTCTGACATGAATTTTTTGTAATCCTTTTCCGCATTGGCACGCATCACTTCGGCAAATTCCTCGTAGGTTTTGCCTGAGTAATGATAGCCCCCCGGCACTGTATATACGTTCTGACATACAATCTTTACTCCCGGATACTTACGGGCAACTTTAATGGCTTCTTCCATGGCAATTTTAGAGTGCTTGGAGAAGTCGCACGGAACATGCAACATGTTCACTGTAGGTTTAGCCTCTTCCGGAATGATGAATAGGTTACAGGCTGCTCTTCTGGCCAGACGGTTGGAAAGAACACCTCCTCCAATGAAGTTCTTGTGTCTTCCCATCATAATGAGATCTATGTTGTGTTTGTCTACAAACTTAAGAATGGCCTTAGACGGAGCTCCTTCTTTAATGTGATAGCTTGAGATATCTTGCAGATTTTTAGGGAGCGTATTTTTTACCAGTGTACTGATTTTACTTTTACGCTCTTCAATGGCCTTATCCTTAATTTCAGGGAAGTCTCGTAGTACCTCTTCCGGTATTTTTATCTCACTAATGCTGTTAAAGAAGTGAATCTCTTTGGTTTCATTGGTGGTGGCAATTACTTCCAAAAACCTCA
>NZ_DDDQ01000046.1:0-24728 GCF_002336325.1 Roseivirga sp. UBA1976
GGTGTTCAGCAAGCACTTTTAAAACTTTTAGAGGGAACGGCCGTAAATGTCCCCCCTCAGGGAGGAAGAAAACACCCTGATCAGAAAATGATCTCGGTAAATACGGACAACATTTTGTTTATCTGTGGTGGCGCTTTTGATGGTATTTCGCGACACATTGCCAACAGGTTAAACACTCAGCCTCTAGGCTTTGCTGTAGGTAAGGATGAACAGATGCAGGTTGATCGTGACAACCTTCACCAATATGTAAATGCTCAAGACCTTAAAAACTTTGGTCTGATTCCGGAGTTGATCGGTAGGCTTCCTATTGTCACTCACCTGAACCCTCTGGATCCGGAGATTCTCAAAAATATTCTAACAGCTCCTAAGAACGCTCTGATAAAGCAGTACACCAAGCTTTTTGATATGGAAGAAAAAAAGCTAGTGTTCGAAGAAAGTGCGCTTGACTATATAGTCGAAAAAGCGTTGGAGTTCAAGCTTGGTGCCAGGGGGCTTCGCTCTATCTGTGAGGCAATTATGACCGATGCTATGTTTGAGTTGCCCTCTGACCCTGAAACACAGGAGCTGGTTATTGACAAAAAATACGCAAGAGAGAAGTTCGAGAAGTCTAAGTTCAAGAAACTTAAGGTGGCGTAAGAAGTCGAGCAAGGTTTAACCGAATCTACTTCAGGTTTCTTTTGCCGATCGACTCTTATTCCCCGAAGTACTCTACAAAGTTTCTTGGGGTCTCGTAGAGCTTTAACGAATGAAGCTTGCCGTGTGGAGTAATGGCATCTACCTTGGGTGCCAAAATTTTCCATATCTCCATCACTAATATCTCACAGCTCGCCATTTTACCTCTCATAAAGTCTACATCGAGGTTGAGGTTTTTATGATCGAGCTTATCGATCACCTCAGCTTTAATAAGTTCAGAAAGTTGTTTTAAATCCACTACAAAACCGGTTTCCGGATCTGGCATACCCTTTACAGTGGTGATTAACTCAAAATTATGGCCATGCCAGTTGGCATTGGCACAGGGACCAAAAACCTCCTGATTCTTTTCATCGCTCCAATTGGGATTATACAACTTGTGTGCAGCGTTGAAATGTTCTTTTCTACTGACGTAAACCATACTTTCTAAAATTGGCTGCAAATATAAGTGTTTTCTGAGCAAGGGACATGTCTAATCGGAAAGATTAACCTACCAGGGTAACTCAATATCCTGACCTGTAAATAGATGCGATCTGGACACAAAGGTTGTTTGGGCTTGCTCTACGCCTCTCTTCCTTTTTTTCCTATCCACCAACTTTCTGAGCAAGGCCAATGGAGTAAGGATAAGGAGATATAAAAGGCTAAGCAAAACGGCTCCGTTAATTCTACCCAACAGGTGCCCAAGACCCAACCACAAGCTTGCCAGTACGTGGGCTAGTTTGCCGGAAATGCTACACAAAACGGAAGTGGCTATAACCAGATATGTGATCCACTCCTTTTCAACAAAGTAGTTAATAACCAGCAGGCCGGCCACAAAGCCCAGAACCATAGCGTGGGGGGTAGTAGGTTTAGGTATTTTAAACATGGTCGTTTTCTTTAGTGATGTAAAAATTACCAACTGCCAGGCTGTCCATATGAGTACTCAAAAAGCATTGATAGGCCTCTTGAGGAGTACAAACAATAGGTTCATTGTTTACATTAAAGCTTGTGTTTACTAAAAGCGAATGCCCGGTTTTTTCTTTAAACTTAAGCAATAGCTCATATAAAAGCCTGTTGGTTTCTTTATCTACCGTTTGTATTCTGCTGGAGTAGTCTACGTGTACAATACCGGGAAAGCTCGAATTTACCCATTGACACTTTTCTTTAATGGTAAGAGCCTCGTAGTTATGCGGTCTTGGCTTTCTCCATTGCTCGGCTATCTGGGCTACAATAGCCATATAAGGACTTGGCTGATTCAGGTTGAAGTAGTCTTGCAAGTCTTCTTCTAAGAGTATGACTGCAAAAGGCCTGAACGATTCTCTAAACTTTATTTTTCTATTGAGCTGCTCCTGAATGCCCGGGTTAGCAGCATCGGCCAAAATAGACCGGGAGCCGAGTGCCCGAGCACCAAATTCCATTCTCCCCTGAAACCAGCCTACTACCCTACCTTGTATCAGGTCATCCACTACTCTATCTAAAAGTTCACCAGTCTGGTATGGAACTGTTGGACCGTCTACCGACCGCAAAACTGACGAAATTTCAGTGTTAGTAAACTGAGGCCCCAAAAATGAGATCTCATTTTTGAGGTAGCGTGTATCTTTTGCCACATGGCCTAACATGCTGCTGACCAAAAAGCCGGCTCCCACGGCCGAGCCTGCATCGCCAACAGCGGGAGGCACATGAACACTTTTAAAAATTTCTTGCTCTATTATTTTTCCATTGACCACACAGTTGTACACCACACCTCCTGCCAGACAAAGGTTCTCCTCTCCGGTTTCTAACTTTAAATGGCTAACCAACTTTAAAACAACCTGTTCAGTAAAGTTTTGTATGGCCAGGGCCAAATCGCAATATTCTTGCCTGATTTGATCTGCACTATTTCTCATTGGCAGTCCAAACATCTGTTCCCATCGTTTCTGATGAATCATTCGGCTCCCCAGCTGAAAGCAAAAGAACTCCATATTCAAGCGAATTGAACCGTCCGGAAACACCCTTACCAGATGTTTTTTGATGGTTTCTTCTGCTCTCTTATAGGTATAGCTTTCACTGTTGCCATAAGGGGCCAAGCCCATCATTTTATATTCTCCATCATTCACCTTAAACCCCAGGTATTGGGTAAATGCAGAATAGAGAAGGCCAAGGGAATGTGGGTAATGCTGCTCTTTTATAAGTTGAATAGCTCCATCTTGTATCCGGTATAAAGCAGTGGTAGTCCATTCACCCACACCATCGATTGTAAGCACAGCGGCATCTTTAAAGGGAGATGTGTAATAGGCCCAGGCCGCATGAGACAGGTGGTGTTCAACAAACTTAACAGTGGGCAGTTTTTTTGCTGCTTTGTCTATGGTTTTTAGTTTGTCGTTGAGATACTTTCTAAAAAAAACTTTTTGCTTTACCCACGCAGGCATGTAGCGAACAAAGGCCAATACTCCCTTAGGAGCTATATCGAAAAAGTTCTCCAGTACTCGCTCGAATTTCAATAGTGGTTTTTCATAGAAAGCCACATGGTCTATCTGCTCCAAGCTCAAATGAGTGTATTCTAAACAGAACCGAATGGCATTGACCGGGAATGTGGAGTCATGCTTTAGCCTGGTAAATCGTTCTTCTTGAGCAGCTACCAGTATTTCTCCATCGTGAATAATACAGGCTGCGGAATCGTGATAAAGAGCTGAAACACCGAGCACATACATTGCGGATGGAATTAAAACATACTATATATGAATGGTGCTACAGCAGAACCTTCTACAAAAACAATCAATAGGCCTAGCAATACCAAAACGATGATTATGGGTGCCAGCCAAAGCCTTTTTCGGGCAGCCATAAACTGAAAGAGCTCTTTAATTTGATTCATAGGGCTTCACTAACATTATTCAATGCGTATTAGCATCTTTGCCCAAGCTAGCAATAATTATCGTTTTGCAAATAGTTCTTTACATAGTCGTCAATTCCTTCTTCTAAAGGAGTAAATGGTCTTGTGAAGCCAATGGCTTTTAACTTATCCATATTGGCCTGGGTATAGTATTGATATTTATCTCTTATGTCTGCCGGGGTATCGATAAAAGACACTACAGGTTCTTTGTCCATGGCCTTAAATGTGGCATTTACGAGATCTAGAAAGGTTCTGGCCTCTCCACTTCCCAGGTTGTAAATGGCCGAGTCTTTTCGGTGATGCATGAGAAAGTAACATACTTCTACCACATCCTTAACGTACACAAAGTCGCGCATTTGACCACCGTCTTTGAAGTCCGGATTATGGGATCGGAACAATTTCATTTGGCCTGTATTTCCAATTTGATTGAATGCATGGAATATCACGGAGGCCATTCTGCCTTTATGGTATTCGTTGGGACCATACACATTAAAAAACTTGAGCCCGGCCCAAAAGAGCGGCTGTTGTTCCTGTTTCAGCACCCATTTGTCGAACTCATTTTTAGAGATACCATAGGGATTTAGTGGGGCAAGATTTTCGATAACGGAATGATCATCATTATACCCATGCTCTCCACCACCATAGGTAGCGGCAGATGAGGCATAAACTAATGGAATCTGATACTCAATGCACTTATTCCACATCTGCTTGGAGTAGTTCAGGTTTAATTCATTGAGCAGTTCCATGTCGAATTCTGTAGTGTCGGTTCGCGCTCCTAAATGAAAAACGAATTCAACCTGCTTATGATTTTGGTCTAACCAATGGAAGAATGAACCTCTCTCTACCTGCTCAGTTATTTTCTTTCCTTTCAGGTTTTTGTTCTTAGCGGGGGTGTCAAATTTATCGACTGCAATGATATTATTGAATCCTTCTTGATTGAGCTTGCTAATTAGACAGCTCCCTATAAACCCAGCGGCACCTGTTACAATGATCATTGTTGTTGTTTTGGTGCCAAAGATACCGGATAACTATGAAAAGGGGAATCAAAGCTTAGACTGACTTAACCAGTCTACCGAGTTTACCCTAAAAAGATGAGCCTTGTCTGCATTAAGAAGTGTAAGGATGTGTGAATCTCCATCTATACTAATTTTCTCTACAGCGGTTATGGCTCCTTCCATTATAAAGCCTGAACCGAAAAGCGGCACTGCCTCAAACTCACCCTTTCCATTACCTCTCAAAAGAAGTGCGGTTTGCGCATCATAATTACCGGTAAATACTTCGGTACCATAAGAGTTACCGGCTAGTAGGATATCATGGTATCCGTCTTGATCGTAATCAAAAATGAGCATGTCGTTAACTCTTGTAAACTGTGCCTGAAGTGGCATTTCCTTCATTTGGAAGGTTCCATCGCCATTATTTATAAAGTATGAGCTCTGAAAATGTGTCGCCTTTACTTGATAAGCTCTTTCTAACACGGGTTGTGGTAAGACTTTATCGATGGTAGATTCAGCGTATTTAAGATTATTGGTAAACTTCTTCTTTATGGGAGGCATTTGCTGAGTAATTGTAGCCCGGTCGGCCAACGGATACTCCCTACCTTGATTGTAATAGGTAAGCACGGCATCGAGTGTTCCATTTCCGTCAAAATCACTGGCATATGCGCTCAATGGCTCTGTAGCAGATGCCTTATATCTGCTATTCAACCCTAGATTGCCTGCAATTATATCCATGTCGCCATCTCCCTCAACATCGAGAACTTCTATGGTATTCCACCAACCCACGTAATCTTCCAGCCCGCTTATACTGGCTCTGGGTTTAATAATACCATTAGCTACTTCAAAGATCATTAGGGGCATAAACTCACCGGCCACCAGCAGCTCCTTTTTCTCATCGCCTAATAGATTTACCCATTTAGCGTCTTTTACCATCCCTACATTCTTAAGCGATGGTGCGTATGCATCAATCTTATCGATGAATTTGCCTTTCTCATTAATTAACAATTGACAAGTGCCTGGCCTTGGGTAATTCTGGGGTAGTGATCGGCCACCAATAAACAGGTCGAGGTCTCCGTCTCCGTCTACATCATTAGCCACCACCACACTGCCACTATAGTAAGCCAGCGGAAGACTTTCTTTGCTTCGCGCGAAGTTGCCATTACCATCGTTTAAATAAAGTCTGTCGAGGTATCGTTCGTCTCCTACAGGAAATTCATTACTACCACTTACCACATATAAATCAAGATCACCGTCAGAATCTGCATCAAAGAACAAGGCTCCGGCATCTTCACTTTCTTTCTGATCTTCGATGAGGCGTTTTTCGAAAGTAGCTCCTTGTATTCCATGCTTTTGCAAGAAAATTGCAGCCGGCAGACCTGCCGATCCTCCAATGTAGAAATCTTCAAGACCATCGTTGTTCACATCGCCCAATGCGGTAACAGGCCCTTCGGTCGATAGTTTGTGCGGCAGCATTGCTTCTCTTTTAAAGTCTACATAAGGAGACTCTTGATGAGTAAAGTCTATGCCTCTTTCTTCAGCTTTATCTACAAAGGCCTGGGCTACATTAGCTACAGGCGCAGACTTCTTTATTTCTACTTTATTTTTCTCAACTGTTATTCGGGAGTTGATCTTAACATCACTAAGAACAGACTCCGAAAGGTCGGGCCAAATCACCTTAACTTCCTTTATTGAAGGGGACTCACCAAGGCCCAAATGAACGGTCGGGTCTACGCTGGATTGGAAGCCTCTGTAAGGGTTAACCTCGGCCATTAGTTCTTCTCCTGAATTAAGCGCAACTACCACTTTTGTTCCAATGGCCAATTGTTGGTTACCGTCTATACTGAAGTCTATTTGCAGATAGTTCTTCTTAAACTTCTGAGAACTCATGTTTTCGTAAAGAAAAGACGGGTCGTTCAAGTTGTTTACCACCAAGTCCAAATCGCCATCATTGTCCAAATCGCCATAGGCTGCTCCGGTAGAAAAGCTTGGCTGGGTTATGCCCCACTCTTCTGAAACATTGGAGAACTGAAGCCCATTCGTATTTCTAAAAGCATAGTTTAATACCTTCTCGCCCTTAAGGTCTTGCAGTGCTCCTATAAGCACCTGAGGATCAAAGACTCTGTTTCTCTTTCTGGTTTCATTAACTACATAATCTCTAAAATCAACATCCGTAACATCCTTTACATAGCCGTTAGTAATGTAAATATCTTTAAGACCATCATTGTCTAAGTCGGCAATAAGCGGACTCCAACTCCAGTCTGTTGTACTTATACCAGCCAGATAGCCTATTTCCTGAAACTTCTCCTTCCCTGTGTTCAGTTGCAGTGTGTTGCGCATGTATTGCGGCAGATAACCTCTTGCCAATAGCATCTGCTGCCGATCGTAATTCATTCCGCTCAGGAGCTTTTTCTGTCTTCTGTTGTCTTCAGGAAGCATATCTACTTGTAACAAATCTGGTTTTCCATCATTGTTTACATCGGCCAGATCTATACCCATACCGAAGTTGCTGGTATGTTCAAAATATAGGTTTAAAGACTCTTTGAAGGTACCGTCTTGTTGATTGATATACAGAAGGTCGTCATAGGCAAAATCATTGCTAACATAAATGTCTAACCAACCATCGTTATTGAAGTCTGAGGTGTGAATACCCAATCCATAGCCTTCATGTATTATCCCTGCTTGTGCAGACACTTCTTTAAAAATCTCGCCATCATTTCTGTATAACCTATCCTGACTTACGGTATTGCCCGAGAGGTTCTTTGGTCGTATAACATTGGGGTCTTTATTGGGGTTGTTCTCATAATTAAGAAGATAGGCATCTAAATCGCCATCTTGATCATAGTCGAAAAACACCGTATGCGTGGTCAGTGAAGTGTCGGCCAAACCAAAGCGCGCTGCTTCTTCCTCAAAAAGCATATCACCTTTATTTACATAAAGCTTGTTAGCGGCCTGCGCAGATTTTTTTATCCCCCCCACACTTAAATAAATATCTTGAAGGCCGTCATTATTAATATCTACGATGCTCACTCCATGCACCCAAGGAGTTACTCCTTGCAGAGGGAGTTCAAGTGGCTCAAATTGTAAATCGCCCTTGTTCACATATACGGTAGTAGGAACCATATTTCCGGCCATCACTACATCTTTAAGGCCATCGTTATTTAGGTCGGCAATTGCAACACCTGAACCGTTGTAGATATATAGGAAAGTATAGGCGTTGATTGAATCTGATTCGGAAAGGATATTTTGAAAATTTAGTCCGGAGGAGCGCGTATCTATGGACTGAAAGATGGCATTTCTTCCACTTTTTTTGCCACAACCAATGCATACAACAACACTGATGGCAAGAACAAGACTTGTCAGATATCGATTATTCACAGCTTAGTTTAAGGTTGACACGGCAAAGCTGAACCTTGCCTAACAGACAACTTAAAAAAAGTTACGAACTCAAAAAAAGGGATTAGAATATAATTTTCAGAAAAAGAGCAACTTTAACCGATAATCCTAAATTATGTAGAAAAAGTATCGATTCATTCGGACACTAACATTAAGAACCAAATAATCTAGATACTACCAAGCCTTCTTTCTAACGATAATAACCTCTCGCTTGAGTCTCTGCCAACTTTCAGACTGCCTAGCAATTGCTGCGCGGCTTCTGATTTTTCAAGGAAAATATACCCCTCTAATGCATCTAATAGGACTGATTCAGGCATTTCATGCAGTTTCTTCCCAGGCTCCAACAAAAGAATAATTGACTCAATACTCTTGAGTTGATTGGACAAGAGATAGTCTTTGGGTTTCTGACTAAGCAACTCTTTGGTCAACTCTGCCGCCAGATAGAACTGATTGTTGGCTATAGCGTTTTTCTGCCGTAGTGTGGTAGTTCTTACAGACTGTAATTGCTTTGGCATGGCAGACAGAAGCTGTTCAACTCTTTCGAACTGCTCCAAACGAAGGAAGGCTTCTCCTGTTAAAAGGTAAGGTTCTTCTCTATGAGGCGAATCCTGAAGCATTACTCTTGCCGTTTGCAGGGCCTGGTACGGAGTACTCCCCAACTGGGAATAATAGCTATCGAGTAAAACCTGGTCCCATGAAATAGCTCCTGAAAAAACCTGAGCTGCTCTTGAGCCGGGGTCTATGCGCTGTGACTCATCACCTCTGTTAAATGGCCAGTCGAGCAATAGTTGACTTATCAGTATTTCGGCATAAAGACTATCGGCCGGAGCAATGGCATATTGAAAACCACCTCCTTGAGAGGGAAATAGTCCCCATTGTTCGGCAATTGTTTGAGCAACCGCAATAAAGGCTCTATCGGCCATCAGCCGTTGTCCCTTTAAATTGGGATGCACATGTTCATGCATCAATTCACCACCAATTAATCGGTCAGGACTGTATTGTTCAAAAGCATCTTTTATGTCAATCAAACGCGCTTCATACTTATCGCTGAGTTGAATAATAAGGGAGTCGATACCTGATGGAGCTCTAAACTTTAGCAAGTCCATATCTTTAGCCTTGTTGAATAAGGAAACTGCCTCCTCGAGTTCACCATTCCTTCTTTTCTCGAAACCATCATTGTATAAAGTCAGGGCACTCTCACTACCGTTTTCCGAAAGAAACGGGCTAAAATCTGCCAGGTTTGACACCAACGTGGAGAGTCCCACGCTAACTCCCGCCCTGCGATACTTATTGAGCAACCTCGACAGATTAAACTCATACTGTTTCAACCCTTTTACATAAAGGTCCGACCCGTAGGGGATAGCATCTTCTCTGATCATTCTGGCCATGAGCGTATGAGACCTTGAATTGGGCAAGTTAGCCTTCGCCCTTATGCTCTGGGTTAGCTTGCTAAGCAACTGTACAATTCTGTACTTCTTTAAACTGAGATAGGTATTTACCAACCGCGGAGAACTACCCTTTGACTGGGTAGAAGCTACTCCCAGGGCTCCATAATACTCATTGTGGCCGCCATAAATAATGACCATATCGGGCTGAGCATTGATAATCTCATTGGCCATGTCAAGCATAGCATAACTATTCGTAGCTACTAGACTGGTGTTAATGACTTCTACATTAAGCGTGGGGTACTGTGCTTGCAGTCTTTGCTCCAAGAGCTTTGGAAATGAGGCATTGTGATACGGAAAGCCTGCAGAGGATGAGGCTCCCTGAACGAAAACCCTGAACGTAGAGTCTCCTTTAGCCTTTTCCATAACCTCGTATTGTGGGGCGGTTGCAAACGCCTGGTCACTAAAGTAACGCTCTGCAAATCTTGGGTTAAGCGTCCAATATCCACTATCAAATTTGTCTGTTACAAAGAGCGGCTGAGGAGATTCTCCATAACCAAACATTCTGAGTAAAAGCTCCAACGCAATTAACAGAATGATAGGAGTAAGGAGAGTAATAGCATAGAAAACTATTCTTTTCATAAAAAAAGCCCTTTACCATACTTAAACAATGGCAAAGGGCTTTTGTCAATTCTATGACTCAATTATTTTATCACCGGATTGCCGGGCCCTTGCAGCCCAACCTCTTTGATAAATTCAAAGTCTCTCAGGTAATATAAACTATTTTCATTTGAAAACTTGAGCTGCCGAACGGCTTCTTCCATTTCAGGCTTAGTGGCAAAAAAGTGAATTAGCTTGCTCGTATTAGGGTTCTTTAACCTCATGGCTTTAGCCCCAAGCTGTTCCTTGGCTACTCTTAGTAACAATTGTTTATTGGTTGCCTGCACAGCTGACAAATTACTAACCAACATTTTCTTTGATACAACCAACGAGTCAGTATCAGTTAAAACTTGCAGTCCACTCTTGAGCTCAAAGTTGCCAAAAAAGTAAACCGTTGTATCTGCCGGGTTCTTAGTTTGTGCCTGGACGGCTACAGAAAGGCAGAATAAAACTGTAATAATTGTAAGTCTCATAGTTATATAGTTTAGTTAGCAGTCGTAAAATCATCAAATATCATTCCACTTTACGCACAGCGGCACCATATCCCTCACTGGTGCTCACCTTGATTTTCTTTCCATCATGCCTCATAAGGGTCATCTTACCACGTGACATATCTAACGAGTGACCAGCAAACTTATATATCTGATTGCCTTGTTCATCGCTCTTAACCGCTAAATGTTTAAAAAGCTCAAATACCACCTGAGCATCGCCATAGGTAGAGAGAAACTCGTGCGATTCGGCACCGGGAATATAAATCTGCTGGAGAGTTGTTGGAAGGATATCAACGGTGTAGAATTCATTTTCCGGAATGGAGTCCTCCTTCAATGCCTCGTACGTGTCTAAGTGTTTAAAAGTAACACCATCAATAGAAATCCACTCATCTTTCTTAAGTGTATCATAATACTCTATCTCAACTGTTTCGGCTAGCACATACTTCACTTTATCTCCTCCAGAATTACAGCTCATAGCCAGGCTCATAGAAAAGATTAATAATACGGCCAATCTTATTTTAGTCATCATCAATAAATGGATTAAAGGGAAATAAAAAAGCCCCGGTAAACCGGGGCTTAAAATTATTCAAAAATGACATTAGCCACCAAAAGTGTACACATCAAGACCGAGAATCTCAAGTTCTTGAGCAGGAACAGGCATTTGCTGAGGAGTTCCCGGCTGAAGCTGATACTGATCTACAGTAGTCATTCTTCTGAAGAACCAACCATTCAACGCACCATCCCAAGTAAACTCTACCAAACGCTCATAGTAAAGTGCCTTAAGCATATCAGCATTAGACTCTAAACCAGTAAGAGCTGGAAGTTCACCATTATCTACTCTGGTGTTGTTGATATAAGCAGCAGCCTGCAACTTATCACCACCAGTTCTGATCAATGCTTCTGCTTTGATTAAGTTTTGCTCATTCAAAGTCAAGTGAGGCATAGGTCCTAAGAAAGCGGCCAAATAATCAGGATACTTTCTGAAATTGTAGCTTGAGAAGAAGTAATAACCTCTTGCTGACTGGAACTGCACACCTGTATTGTACTGATAGTACTTAGTGATTCTAGCATCTCTTGGATTGGTAATCTCAGGAAGAGTACTAGTACCATCAGGCCATGGATAAGGAGCTGTTGGGTGATTAGGATCGTTGGTACTAGGACCACCGATACCACCTTCCATCATGTTGATCAATCGTTGTGAAACTCTAGACCATAGAGGGAACTGTCCTTGAATTAGAATTCTAGTCCACCAGAACTGACCATCACCAGCAGGTGAAATGTCTGCAGTAGTACCACCGTTAGCCAAAGTAAGAATTCTATTCCAATCGTTAGCAGCGGTTTCAGCACCAGATCTGGCTTTGTAAGCCAAAAGCTTAGCAGCATAGGCTCTACAGAACTGAGCAGCACCAGTGTTATCATAATTCAAACCGTTGATCGCAGTGTGAGTAGTCCCACTGTTTGCGGCAAACATAGTAGCAGCCTCAGTAAGCTTAGTCACAGCAGCTTCGATCACATCAGTGTAAGGACTCATCTCTAAAGCAGCAAGATCCTCAGCACTCAAAGACTCGTCAGCTATAAAGGCCTGGTCGAAAATAAGACCCAACCAACCTAGAGTAAGACCTTGAAGCATTTTGGCGTTAGCCACAGTTTGAGCTGTCAGGTCATTACCTTGATTATCCTGAATAGAGCCGTTAAACTCTGTTTCCAATACTCTTAACACTTCATTGGCCTGAGCCAGAGCGTTGTTAAGGTTATACCAAGGCGTTGTCATGAACGCTCGGTTGTTATAGGTCACGGTGTTTTGGATTGGGGCTCTTGGAATAGTACCCAAATCTTGCATACCCCAGTTACCCCAGCTTGAACTCAATGTTTGAGCCGCCACCGAAACAGGCATGTTAGGCGAGCTCAACTGAATTCCTTGCCACCAGGTAAGGAACGCACCGTCAATTACGCTAGGAAGAGAAGTTGCATCAGCATAAACCGCCCTACTATCGAGGTCATTTAAGTTCTCAACCTCCAAATCTTCACACGAAGTAAGAACGACAGCCAAGGCCACCATCATTACTCCTAATTTTTTGAACGTTTTTTTCATTGTTCTTTACTGTTTTTAATTATTAGAAAGTGAACGAAACTGAACCAGTAAATGTCCTTACAAGAGGGAAGTTGAAGTCATCAACTCTAGAGTTGAAGCCACCGGTAGCAGGATCGTATCCAGGGTACTTGCTAAGAAGCAACAAGTTTCTACCGATCAAGCTTACGTTCATTCTCTTGAACACATTATCCAATCCAATTTTAGCAAGTTGAGCCGAACCAAAATTGTAAGCAACAGAAAGCTCTCTTAGTCTCAGGTGCGTAGCATCTTCAACCCAGAAGTCAGTTGCTCTGTTTACGTTATAAATAGTCAACAAATAAGTGTTGTACTGTCTTTGTCCTTCAGGATACTGTCCTTGGCTAAACATTGGGTGTAACCTGTCTCTAGCCAACCACTGACCACCTTGGTAGTAAGTATCACCACCGTTCTGGTATTCCCATGACATGAACACTGATAACCCTTTGTAGTTGAAGTTTGTTTGCATAGCCATGTTAAAGTTAGGCTGAGCATCACCAATCAACAAGTCATCTCTCTGCACACCAGACTCATCTGTAATATATACAGCAGCCTCGTTAGCAGTAAATTCGTTAGCAGCAACGATCAAGATACCATCTCTGTTTACCTTGAAGTCTGCAGGAGTCAAACCACCTGAAACGTTAGCCACTGTACCATCATCAAGAACGGTCAAATCACTTACAGAACGAGCAATTTTACGTCCGAACATGGTTGTTGGAGAGTTTCCTACATCCCAGATGTTCAATCCGGTAGGGAATCTTGGTCTGTCGAATTCAGTGATTTCCTGACGAGTTCTGTCAAAGATCAAGTTGAAATCAAGGTTCATGTCATTCTTCTGAATGGCAGTATAACCCAATGTGAATTCTATAGTGTTAGTTTCCAAGGTACCAGCGTTCTGCACCTGAGAGCTACGTCCGGTTGCAGCAGAAAGAGGTACAGAAAGAATCTGGTCTCTGTTGTCCTGCTTAGAATAAGAAGCAGCGGCAGTAAATCTGTCAAGGAACTCAACGTTCAAACCAATTTCAATCTCATCTGTAATACCAGGACCGATAAGTGGGTTTGGTAAATTAGTAGGGTTATTTACATTACCGTTGGTAACTGTGGCAATCTCGAATCTATCATCGAAGTTAGGAAGAGTACCTGCCTGACCCCATGATGCGTTAATCTTACCTTCCTGAACACCAGGGATATCCAAGTCCTCAGTGAATCTCCATCCACCTGAGAAACGAGCAAAAGTATTCCAACGGTTATCCTCACCAAACAATGAGCTACCGTCACGTCTTACCACGATATCGAAAAGGTACTTATCAAGGTAGTCACCACCTACTGAGAATGAGAAACTGTTAGATACGATAAGATCTTGATCGAATGAGTCACCATTTAGGTAAGGGATACCATCATTTGGAGAAAGAGTTACGTTATCAATATCATCGAAACCAGGGATACCAAGGTTTGAACCACTAATATTGAAACCAGTACCACCTCTTTGCTCATACAAGAAGAAGGCGTTTGATCGGATATTCCAGTCACCTAACTTCTTAGCATATGTCAACTTAATAGATGTGTTGATTGCTTGGTAGTCATCAAATGAACGAGAAAGGTTACCTACACCTGGAACACCTTGGTTAGCTAGGTATCCAATGTCTTGATAGAATCTCGTTTTATCCATCCAAGTATCTAAACCGAACTGACCTTCTAATTGAAGACCTCTAATGATTTCGTACTTCAATGCAGCAGAACCAACAAATCTTCTTCTAACAAACTCATTTCTCTGATTTGCCAACTGATAGAATGGGTTAAATTCTGACGTTGGAGAGAAACGGTTAGCATTGTAGTTGTAAGGAGAACCATCCTCTTCGTTAGGAGCGAAAAGATCAGCACTTGGATCCATCATGGTCAAAGTTCTGATGTTTCTTGGACGGTTGTCATTTTTCTGATGGATGAACTTCATACTGGTAGACAAAGTGAGTTTGTCTCCCAAGTATTGGTCAGCATTAAAGGCAATGTTGTAACGCTGGCTACCATCGTGTAGTTTAATACCACCAGTTTGGTCTTGGTACTCAGCAGAAACCACCATGTTTCCTGAAGTTCCTCTTGTACTCAATCTTGCATACTGAGTAAGGAAAGTTGAACCCTGGAAGAAATCTTTAATATGATCTCTGTAGCTAGGGAACTCCCCATCAGAAATACCACTTGGATCGTCAACAGCAGTACCAGTGTTATCCAAAAGGAAATCACCAGTAGCCGGGTCAATCTGGAATGGGTGATTAACCGCTTTCTCAGGAGATCTTGAGTTGTAAGCGTTTTGGTTACCCACCTCAGTTCTTACAAATACTTCAGTAGTTCCTACTTCAAGGTTTCTACCTCTTTTAGTAGTAATGGCAATTACACCATTAGCAGCACGTGAACCATAAAGAGTAGCCGCAGAAGCACCTTTCAATACTTCGAAACGCTCCACATCCTGTAGGTTAATGTTTGCCAAAGATCCTTCAACGAATACACCATCTAATACGATAAGTGGTGAACTTCCTCTGGCAAGAGAGGTGTTACCTCTAATCTGAATAGCTGGTCCTCCACCAGGTACGTTACTTGGCTGAACCCTTACACCGGCAATTTTACCTGCAAGTGCAGATCCAACGTCAGTAGCTGGTACTTGCTGGAATACTTTCTCGTTAACAGAACTTACTGTGAAAGGAAGTTTTTTAGCCGGAGTAGCTGCCGCCACACCAGTTACAACAACCTCTCCCAGGTTAGCCACGTCAGGAGATAGAGGCACGTTGATCACAGATCTGTCCCCTACTACCACTTCCTGAGTCACATAGCCCAAGAATCTGAATACTAAAACAGCATCCGGACCTGGCACCTCAATGCGATACTCTCCGTTGGCTTCAGTAGGTACACCTGTGGTCGTACCCTTCAACAAGATAGTCACACCAGGCAATGGAAGACCATCGTCTGAACCAGTAACTTTACCGGTAACTATCCTGCTCTGTGCAAATGCTGAGGTGGTTAAAACCATCAGCACCAACGAGAAACAAGTCAGTAAAATTCTCTTCATTTTGCTTTCGTTTTTAGTTTAATAGTTGATTAAAAAGTTTGTTTAGAAAGTCAAACATAAAATAAAATGTCATCAATTAATAATAATGACGAAACAAAATGGGGAGTCTGAGCAGCATGAAAATGTGCTCTATTTTTGGCTAAACGGCACTTTTGAGGTCAATCAAAAAATTTTATTCCGATGAGTAAGGGTCTTTATAGGCTAAGGTAGCGTTAACAAAAATTAACTTTTGGTTGACAATAGTGTGTTAGATTTTTATTAAAAATTAAAGATCAATTTGAAACATTATGTTTTTGAAAAAAATAAATATTCTGAATAGTTTTTCATTTACAACAATTAGCAATTCTCAACTATAATTTCTCCTGACCTGAATACCCCCAGATGGCTTGTTTTGAAAATAAACAATTATGGCAAATAATATTTGGCGGCATTTTTTTAAAAAAAATTGAGGAATGAACGACATTTTTTTTGCCGTAAACCTCATATCCTTCTACTAAAAAAGGGAGCCGATAGCTCCCTTTTACATATTAAGTAATTCAGCTCCTATCTAGTTAATGAAGGGGTTGTTCTGAATTTCCGCCTGAGGTATTTCAAAGGTCAGTCGGTCATCATCATAAGGAATAGGCTCACCAACGAAAGAGAGGTGATTAGAGCCCCTTACTATAGTAGCCTGATTTCTCTTCATGGCCAAGTATGACTTACCTTCAGCAAAGAACTCGATTCTGGTCTGCAGATAAATCTCATCAATCAAGGCCTGACCCGTAAGCAGATCTACATAAGCATAATCCAATGGGTCTGCAAAACGCTCAGCCAAAAGAGCCTTCAGAGAGTTTCTTGCCGTAATCAAATCACCGGTTTTCGCTGCGGCCTCTGCATTTAACAAGTACATCTCTGCCACTCTCATATAGATATAGTCTGTGGTTACTGTTCTCTGTCCACCGGTTACACGTGCCGGGTCATAGAACTTATTCTGTGCAACCAGATGGTAGCTGCTGTTAGGGTTGTTCAAAAACTGTCCCTTTCTCACATCATTTGCCGGAATCTGATCGAACAGACCTTGATCCAAAGCTTTTCTATCACCTGCCCATTGATAGCTATAGGTGTAGCGGTCCATCTGACCCCACCACGACACAAGGTTGATACCATTGTCGGTGGTAATATCTACACCCCACATCCAACCCGGGGTATTCACATCATTGAATCCACCAAGAACTTCAGTGGCATCCATGATAGGATAGGTACCTGAGTTAATGACATCAGCTGTAAGGGTTTTTACTTCAGCATAGTTGCCCAATGCTGCATGAACGTAAGCTAAGATACCCTGTGCCACACTTTTATCAATTTGTGTTTTGGCGCTACGGTTGAATCCATCCAAAAGCGAAATAGCGTCTGTCAGGTCATCTACAATAAGATTGTAAACCTCCTGAGCAGTGCTCTTAGGCTGGTTAGGCAAACTTGGATCATCGTAAATCGGCAGTATTTCTTCAGAAAGATCGAGACCTTCCTGGAAGAACTGAGCCAGATAGAAATACGAATGAGCTCTCATAGCCTTCGCCTGACCCATGATATAGCGGTTTTCGGCAATTTCGGGAGTAGCATCGTTACCACCCAAGGCGTCAATTACCAAATTGGCCGAACGAATGAGTCGGAAGTAGTATCTCCAAACCTGATAGTTATCATTGAACGTAAAGTCCTGTGTGGCCTGGAATTCCGTAATAGTTCTATACCAACCGTAGGTACTTACAGTGAGCGCAAGGTCTCCAGACAGCATATCGCTGAAGATGTCATATCCTTTTTGCCCAAAATCGTCATGTCCACCGGTTCCTCCTGTGAACGCCTGAAACATGAGCGTGTAAATACCGCTCATACTACCGGCAATAACCTCAGGGTTATTGGCCGCAGCCTCCGCAACCTGCTCTGCCGTTAGGAACTCAGATGGTTGCACTTCAAGGTAGTCTTCGCTACAACCCAGCATGCTGAGCATAGCAAAGCCACATAGAATAGAATATATTTTATTTCTCATGTTCTTCATTGTTTTAGAATCTAACCCTCAAACCAAGAGTGAACGTTGTTAATGGGTCGTATCTGTAAATACTAGAAGCACCAGTTTCTGAAGTTGAAGGGTTAAAGCCTTCTCTGGCGCTGAGCAAGAACAGGTTATCGGCAGAACCAGAAACACTAACTGCTTTCAATCCTGTACCGTTCAACCAAGCCTGAGGCAAGTTGTAACCAACTCTAATATTATTTAAAGACAAGAAGTTGGTAGATGTAATGAATCGAGAAGACTGGCTGTTCACGTTTGTGTCGAAGTTATCCGAGAGTCTTGGCACATTGGTTACATCGCCAGCCTGTTGCCATCTGTCTCTGATATCCACATGCCAGTTTTGGTTACCCGCTTGAGGGTTCCCCATTAGGTTGGCATAGGCTCCGTCATACGCATGACCACCGAGGCTATATATAAACTGAGCACTCAAGTCTATTCCTTTGTAACTTGCTGCCAGTCTGAAAGCACCACTCACAACCGGAATTGGCGATTTGTCGAGGAATTTCTGGGTCGCATCGGAGTAAGATTTTGTTGTAGTCTTCTGAACATTAGCGTCAGGGTTTTCTACCAGATACTCATATAGGGAAGCGATCTCTTCACCACTATCATAGATACCATCATTGTTGGCATCGTCATAATAGAGGTTCCACATGGCTCTACCATCTTGTGGGTCTACACCAGCCCACTCTCTCATGTAGAAATCGAAGAGAGATCGACCTGCGGTTCTACCGTAAGCACCATTGATGTCGAGTACCTTTTCTTTACCCGTGGCCGGGTCAATAGGCATTTTAGTAAGCTCATTACCCAGGAACGATCCATTTACGGTAAAGTCCAGTTTAAAGTCGCTCTTATTAAAGATGTGAGTAGTCAGGTCAAACTCCAATCCTGAGTTTCTCAAACGTCCATCGTTAACAGTTTCTGTAGCATAACCTACAGATGGTCCCACGTTTCTGTTGAAAATCAGGTTGGTCGTATTCTTAATATAGTAATCGATAGAACCGTCCAACACTCTACCAATGGTAAACTCGGCTCCTACCTGATATAGATTGGCTGTCTCCCATGTAAGGTTAGGGAAACCAATGTTTCTTTCAGAAATTGAAATAGCACCATTCAGGTTGTCTACATTAAAGGTGTTGTATCCTGGATACAGACCTACACCTGCCTGATCACCACTCACTCCGTAGCTGGCCTTCAGTTTAAAGAAGTCAACAAATGGCAGAGCATCCTGGAAGAAGTTCTCTTCAGACATAATCCAGGAAGCACCTACAGAACCAAAGGTATCCCACTTGTTATTCACGAATCGGGAAGAACCATCGCGTCTTAGTGAGGCACTAAAGAAATACTTCTCTTTATAGTTGTAGTTGGCTTGGCCAAAGTAAGACTCCAAGCGGCTGCTGTTCTTAAAGGATGTTGGAGGCGAAGAAACAATAATGTAGTTATTGAACTCTGCCAGGTAAGGTAAAACAGCCTTCTCTTTGCTTTGCGAAGCAAATGTTTGGTCGAAGCTATTTGTTTCATGAGCGGCCAGAACTTCAATCGAATGATTTCCAAAACTCTTCTCATATCGAGCCAAATTCAGGAAGTTCTGAACAAAAAGCTCAGTATCTGTTCTAAACAATGAACCTCCCTGAGATGCTCCAGAACCATAGAATGGGTTTCTCAATGAGGTAGCTCTGTTATTGTAGTATTGAGCACCAAACTTAGACTGGAAAGAAAGCTCCGGTGTTATTTGAGCATCAAAAGTAAAGTTGGCGTTCAACTCATGTCTTTTGCTTCCATTTCTGTCAAAATGTGCATCGGCAATAGAGTTAGTAAGCGCACCAAAACCTCTACCGGAATCGCCATAATCATACTGATTGCCTCCAAAGATTGGGTCTTGCACAATATTACCCTCTGAATCCCTTAGAAACAGTGGATAAATTGGAGGAAGATTATCTACGAACCAGAAGATGCTTCCTGAGTTACTCGATTGACCGTTGGTTTGGTTTTCGGAAAGGGCATAACCAATGTTTACGGAACCTGACAACCACTCTTTTACATTGTGGGTAAGGTTGAGTCGGGTTGAGTAACGCTCGTAGTCCGAGTTAACAATATACCCCACATCATTCAAGTAACCGAAAGAAGTAAAGTACTTGGTGTCTTCGCTACCACCGCTCAATCGAATGTTTGCCTCGTTTCTTGACGAGTTCTGGAAACCATAGTCTTCCCAGTTTTCCGGGTTGTATCTACGGGTTACTCCAGGTCTCACTGTTCTGGTGTTAGGATCGATAAGTTCACCTCCATTGGCCACATTCCACATATTATAGAATGGAGCAATACCTCCACCTGAGAACAAGCGTGCATTAGCATATGCCTCAGGATCGGGCTCACCGGTAGCCACACCTCTATTGTACAAACTCTCCCAGGTAAGGGCAATGTACTCCTCAGGAGACTTGATGGTTTGTTGACGCGGCAACAGGCTCATGTTAACTCCAGACTTCAGGTCGATTTCTATGGAGTTGTTAGAAGCCGAACCGCTTTTCGTGGTGATCAAGATAACACCGTTAGCACCTCTGGCACCATAAATGGCAGTAGCCGTAGCATCTTTCAACACGGTAGTCGATGCGATATCGGCTGGGTTGATAGAGTTAATGCTTCCTGAAAATGGAACACCGTCTACTACATACAGTGGATCTCTGTTTCCGTTAACCGAGCCAAAACCTCTAATACGAATAGTAGAAGCTGTTCCTGGCTGACCAGAAGTATTGATTACCGTAACACCAGCCACCTCACCGGCAAGAGCCTGTGATACGTTGGAGAAGTTTTTGGACTCAATATCCTCTTGTTTCACCGTCTTAGCCGTACCGGTGAAAGACTTCTTTGTAGACTCACCGTAACCGGTTACCACTACCTCTCCAAGAGATACGGCATCGGGCTCTAGTGAAACATTAATAGTTGTTTGATTACCTACAGTGACTTCCTTGGTGATATACCCTAGGAATCTGTATACCAAGACAGTTTCCGCGCTGGGAACTTCCAGGCGGTAATTACCCTCAAAATCGGTAGTAGTACCGTTTGTGGTCCCTTTGATCATAATGGTCACTTGCGGTAGCGCAAGACCATCATCTGCTCCCGTTACTGTTCCCGTTACAGTTCTGGATTGACCATAGGCCACACCAGAAAACAATAAGCACAGCAAGGAGACCAAAGACAATGAAATTCTCTTCATCCCTTGTTAGTTTAGTTTAATAATAAATAGTTTGTCTATGATTAAATTGAATTAATCCTATACAGTTACGAACAACTGAGAAAGAACTTACCCTAAATCCACTAGGGTTTTATGGATAAAAATACTCATCCCCAAATGTTCAATTGGCGAATTTATACTTTAAGTAGACAAAACAATATTATCAGGCTAAGAGAAAGCTTTTTAAATGTACATACACAAATAAACACTTGGTAATCAGGCGGTTTATTTTCTAACCGTTCGTATAATAATTTCTACCCTACGGTTGTTTTGCTGGCTTTGAGGGTCTACTTCCGGGCTAATTGGGCGTTTTTTTCCAAATGAAGAAATGAAAACTCTATTATGGCCAATGCCATGGGCTTGCAACCAGGCGGCTACAGCCAATGCCCGTTTTTCAGAAAGCTGTTGATTATAGGCATGCCCTCCTATACTGTCTGTATGGCCCTGCACTTCTATATCTAATTCCGGATGAGCTTTGAGCAGTTCCAGAACGCTCATCAATTGAGAACTTACACTTGGCTTTAACTCAAAACTATCGAAGTCGAAGAGTATGGGTTCGTTGAGCAGCGCCTGACCTACTGCGAAGGGTTCCATTCGAATGGTGGAGTCTGTAATGAACTCAGACCATTCCACCAGTTTGGTTCGATAACCGGTTTTTTTCGCTTTCACCTGGTTGGCCTTTTGCAATTCAAACACCCCATATTCGGTTTCTAGCTCAATCAGACCCGAGTTATTGAGAAGCTCTACTTTGGCTTGTAATGGACGTTCATCTCTTGCATCAATTACCCGACCAAACGCCCTTGGCGTCTCTACTTGGGGCAGCACATTTTCAGGAATTTTGAATCGCTTAAGCCTCAAACTACCGCTGGCAT
This sequence comes from Roseivirga sp. UBA1976, assembly GCF_002336325.1. Lineage (NCBI taxonomy): Bacteria > Pseudomonadati > Bacteroidota > Cytophagia > Cytophagales > Roseivirgaceae > Roseivirga > Roseivirga sp. UBA1976. The sequence goes on from NZ_DDDQ01000046.1 coordinate 21,770, forward strand.
CGCTTGCACTAAAATAGGCCCATAAGTCGGCCGATACACAGTAGCCAACCTGATCAAAGGCATCGTTGATGGGGTACCCCAGGTTCTCCGGTACACTCCATTTTGCATCGGCCAGCCTCAACGTTTTAAATAAATCGTATCCTCCAAGTCCTACCCTCCCCTTGGTGGAGAATATAAGTGTTTGTCCATCGAGGTAGATAAACGGTGAACAGTCGTCTTCCGGAGTGTTGACATCTTCTCCTAAATTAACAGCCTGCTGCCACTCTCCATCTTCCTTTCTACTCATCCAAATATCTTGTTTGCCCATTCCTCCCGGGCGAAGACTCACAAAGTAGAGGGTTGCTCCATCGGCTGTAAGCGAGGGTTGAGAATCCCACTCGGGACTGTTTACGCGTTCATTTAACAATTCTGGCGCTGACCATTGCTGCCCTTGTTTGTACGAAACGTATAAGTCGCAGCTACCAATATTGTCAGGCCTGTTACAACTGGTGAACACCAATGTTCTGCCATCGGCAGAAATAGATGCTGTACCCTCGTTCCTGTCTGTATTTATCTGATCTGATATGTTTGCGGGTTTGGTCCAGCCTCTTTCGGTCAACTGGCTAAAGAATATATTTTCGTCCCCTCGCCCATTATTGTCACGAGTAGTAAAAACCAATTGCCCCTGTCTGGTAATGGATGGAAAATACTGCTGTTCGAAGGCATTAATGGGATGAGGAAGCTCTTCGAAAGTGAGCGGCATTGGGTCTGCCACTTGCTCTAGGGAAAACTGTATAGATGTTTTAAGAAACTCAACCTGCTCAGCCCCAACTCCATATACTTCATGACCCAACTGTGTTATATATTGCTGTGCCTGGGTATATTCTCCCAATTGATAGGCATAATTGGCCTGAAACAGCAAAAGTCTATTAAGGTAGGGTGCTTCTAGTTCCTCTCGTTTGGCAGCAATAAGTGCCACCGCCCTTTGAGGCTCATCTCTCTTCAGTAAAACCTCATGCAGCAATACGATCGCTTCATCAAAACCAGGATCCTTGTTGAGTACCTCGTTCAGAATTTCTGCCGATTTAAAAAGGTTACCTATACGAACCAGTTCTTCGGCCTGTTGGTACTGTTCAACGAGTTTTTTTTTCTTGGTGTGGTAGTCGATTTGCCCCCAACACAAGGTGGAGCATAACAGAAATGAAATAATAACGGCTTTTTTCAACGCTAAGGAATATGCATAAACTTATGTGTTTGTAGCGAAATTTTCCAGCGAGGGTTGTCTTTTACGTAATCAATTATTTGCGAAAGCATCTTGTCTGACTTGTCCCATTCGGGTTGTAGATAAAGTAAACACTCCGGTCTAACCTTGGCAGCGTGCTCTTCCGCCCACTTAAAGTCACTTTTGTTGTACACCACTACCTTAAGCTCATCGGCTGCGGCATAGAACTCTTCTTTGGGTTGCATAAACTTTTTGGGCGAGAAGCAGAGCCAATCCCATGTTCCGCTGAGTGAATGAGCTCCTGAGGTTTCAATGTTTGTATGGTACCCTTCTGCCCGTAACCTATCGGTCAATGCGTTAAGGTTGTACATGAGGGGTTCCCCTCCGGTAACTACAACAAGCTTCCCTTTGTATTTTTTTGCACCGCCAACAATCTCATCGATGGAATGAAGGGGCCAGCGCAATGCATCCCAGCTATCCTTTACATCGCACCAAACGCAGCCAACATCGCATCCTCCCAACCGAACAAAATAGGCTGGGTTTCCTGTAAAATGACCTTCACCCTGGATGGTGTAAAATGCTTCCATTACAGGAAGCTTGCCGTGGAGTTCGGCTGTTTGTTTACTTTCTTTCATAGACAATTTTTTATAGCAGGTGTTGAAACTGCTTTACTATTGAATCTCTTTAAAACGTCATTCCCAACCCGATCAGGCAACTGCTATTCATGGAAGATATTCCCACAGCAAGGGACTGACGACAGTGTTGGATTTCATTTATACTAATTTCTGACTGGCCAAATAGGTATTCCAAAGCAGTGAAGCGATGGTCATCGGCCCTACACCTCCCGGAACAGGGGTAATGTAACTACACTTTGGTGCTACTTCATCGAACCGTACGTCTCCCTTGAGCTTGAAGCCTGACTTAGTCTTATCGGAGGGCACTCGATGTATACCCACATCGATGACAATAGCTCCTTCCTTCACCATATCTTCAGTAACGAAACCTTCCCTGCCAATTGCTACAATGAGGATATCGGCCTGTCGGGTTACCTCCGCCAAGTTCTTGGTTCGGCTATGACACAAGGTAACCGTAGCATTTCCGGGCTTGGAATTGCGACTCATCAATACACTTATGGGCGTACCAACGGTGTGGCTTCTCCCAATCACTACACAATGTTTGCCACTGGTTTCAATACCATTTCTCTCCAAAAGAAGCATCATTCCCTTAGGGGTAGCGGGTAAAAGTGTGGGCAGATCCAACAGCATTTTACCCAAATTGGTCGGATGGAATCCGTCTACATCTTTTTCTGGCAAAATAGCCTCTACAACTTTCTGTTCATCGATTTGCTTTGGCAAAGGTACCTGAACAATAAACCCGTCAATTTCAGGGTCTTTGTTCAGTCGGTCTACCGTGGCCAGCACTTCTTCTTCAGAGGTTTCTTCCGGCAAATGAATAAGGGTAGAACCAAAGCCGATAGCCTCACAGGCTTTTACCTTGGCGTTTACATAGGTTTTGCTGGCACCATCTTCACCAACCAATACGGCCGCTAAATGAGGCACTTTTGCTCCTTTTGCTTTTATTTCATTTACTTTTTCGGTCAGCTCATCTTTTATTTGCTGAGCTGTGGCTTTTCCATCGAGTAACTTCATTTTAAGTTTTTTGGTGCTTGGTGCACAGTGCTCGGTTTACTTCTTCAAATCATTAATATCGGCTTGAACGAATTTCATTCAACGGATAGCTGACTTTCTTTCGCTTTTT
>NZ_DDDQ01000132.1:0-773 GCF_002336325.1 Roseivirga sp. UBA1976
CTTTAGGGGTATACACACTTTCCAGGCGTGCTCCTTCAACCACTCGGACACCTCTCCCTAATCTTTGCGCTTCTCGCAGGGCAACAAATAAATCAATAATTATCTCATGATGCAAGCGCTATTCTGTTTTTGTAAGGCACAAAAAATCAGTTCATTTCGCCCCTAATTGGAGTTCTTAGGCATTTTTTTGCATCTCTGGTATTCGGGTATTTTGCCAACACGTACATCATTTTGGTAGTGGCCGCTTCAAAGGTAAGATCATGACCGCTCACTACACCTATCTTATCTAACTCACTGCTAGTCTCATACTTACCGTGCATCACCCGGCCACCATTACACTGCGATACGTTGAGAATAATTTTGCCTTGCTTTACACTCTCTCTGAGCAAGTCCAGAAACCACGGTTCTTGCGGCACATTACCGGAGCCATAACTTTCTAAAATGATACCTTTTACAGATTCGGCTAAAACGGTGTGTGCAACGGTAGATTCGTTGAGTCCGGGAAACAATTTGAGTACGGCTATGTGGGTATCCATTGCCGATTGGTATTGTATAAAGTCTTTTGCATAAGGTTTAAGGTAAGACCACTGATAATCGATGGAAATACCTGCCTCCGCCAGAATGGGATAGTTTTCCGACTCGAACGCATCGAAATGCTGACTTTCTACTTTTTTAGACCGATTACCGCGCAAAAGCACATGATTAAAAAAGATACACACTTCAGTAATGATTGGCTTGCCATCTTTTTTATCGGCTGCTATTTCTTAAGAGGT
>NZ_DDDQ01000132.1:1063-1226 GCF_002336325.1 Roseivirga sp. UBA1976
TTTTTTATCGGCTGCTATTTCTAAAGAGGTCACCAAATTTTCAGTAGCATCGGAACGCGGAGAAGCAATGGGCAACTGGGCTCCTGTGAATATCACGGGCTTGTTAACGCCTTCGAGCATAAAGCTCAGAGCCGAAGCAGTATAGGCCATGGTGTCTGTGCCA
>NZ_DDDQ01000132.1:1517-14245 GCF_002336325.1 Roseivirga sp. UBA1976
GTATAGGCCATGGTGTCTGTGCCATGCAAAATCAGAAAGCCATCGAAGTGGTCGTAGTGTTCATAAACCAGTCCGGCCAAAAGTTGCCAATGTTCTACCTGCACATTGGATGAGTCAATTGGTTCGCTAAAACTCACTACCGATATATTAACCTGCAATTCCTTAATTACAGGTACTCTATTCAGTATCTGCTCAAAACCACAAGGTACCAGGGCTCCTTCTTCGTTCAAGTCCATTCCCAAGGTGCCTCCGGTATATATAAGGAGTATGTGTGCCTTAGGCTTTTGAGTAAACTCAAAGTGCTCTATGTTTTTTACTTTAATCATGGAGTTGGAAAAGTTTTCGGGCGTTGACTGTAGTTTGTTCTATCAGGTCGGTTAGGGACACTTGACGGTAATCGGCCAGTTTTTGGGCAATTACATTGAGATATGACGGCTCGTTGCGCTTGCCCCTATAAGGTACCGGAGCCAAATATGGACTATCGGTTTCTAAAACAATTCTTTGGGCATCCAGCTCCGGCACTACTTTATCCATGCCTGCATTTTTAAAGGTTGAAACCCCTCCCAACCCAAGGTAAAAACCCATATCTACAATGCGTTGTGCTTGTTCGACCGTGCCGTTGAAACAATGAAACACACCAGTAAATTCTTGGTCTTTCATTGATTCCACCAGATCGATGGTCAAATCGAGAGATTCGCGGCAATGGATTATAATGGGTTTTTTAAGTTTTTTAGCCCAATCGGCCTGTATTTTGAACGCCTCTATTTGCTGATCTTTAAACGTCTTATCCCAGTAAAGATCGGTTCCAATTTCTCCAATCGCTACAAAGGGTCGCTTATTAATCCATTCTTCTACCACATAGAGTTCTTTCTCAAAATGCTTATTCACCGAACATGGGTGTAATCCCATTGTGGCTATACAAAGGCTTGGGTTGCGATGCTCCAATTCCAACATGGCATCTATAGAGGTGTGGTCTATGTTGGGCATTATAATTTTTTGAACACCAACTTCTTGTGCCCTTTCTAACACCTCACTAATATCTTCTTTAAACTGCTCTGCGTATATATGGGCGTGAGTTTCTATCATTTCAGAACTTTCTTCCTTTCCAACTTACTTTACCGAAAATGAGAATTCTCAGCAACGCAAAAGTATCTAAAAGACTTATAAAAAAAGGTTCACCAAGCAATAGTTTAAACGCTCCTGCCGAACGATGGCTCACTTGTATATACTTGACCAGCGAGGCTCCATAGGCATAAAGAACTATAAAGAGTGCCACCTCTGGATGGAAGAAGAACATTAACAAAGCCACAGGAAGCCATAAGCGGGCAAAAAAAGCCGGTATGGCCAGCAGCCAATGATGAGTAAAGACTCCGTTCATCCACCGGCACCGCTGCACAATTATCTCTGTCCATGTGGCCTGGGGCAGTGTGTAGGCACTCCCCTGTCCATCGATGAGTTGCAGCGTAGAAAGCCCTGCTTTCTGAAAGCGCTGCAACAACCCTAAATCTTCCACATCGGTTGGGCCAAGTGCTCTGAATCCTCCAACCTGATCGTAGGCCGATCGTCTAAAGCCCATGTTATTGCCAAGTATGGATATAGGTCGAAAAGTATCGGCCATAGCCTTCATGCTGTGTAGCACTATCTGCCAATCGAAAGCCTGAATTTGTGCACGGAAGCTATGCGGATCTATACGGGTATAACCGCTTACTAATGGACTGTGTCCCAAGGCCGAAACCATGCTCCTTAGCCACCCCGGTCGGGCTTTCATATCTGCATCAAGAATTACAATATACTCATCATCGGTAGCATCAATGAGCTGATTGAGCACATTGGCCTTGGCTATAAGCCCATCTTTTTCATGAGTAATTTCGATCTCTTTAATAAAAGAATAACTACTTGTATAACCGGCTATTTTCTCTGCTGTGCCATCTTCGGAATTATCATTCCCTATCAGGAGCTGCATTTGCTCACGGGGATAGTCTTGGCGAATAAGAGACTCCAAACAACGATCGAGATTCAGCTCTTCATTTCTGGCACATATGAGCACCGACACATGTGGCCACTCGTTGGGCTGCTGAGAGACATTCTTAAATCGAGTACTAAAAAGTAAAGTCAGTACCAACTCAGTAAGTATGAGCACCAGATATACCAATGTAATCGCAACTATGAGCATCGTCATAGCGCTTTGAATTGATATCCGGCCTGCTTAAAGTAATCGATGTACTTGGGCAGCACCTTTTTGAGGTTTTTCTCTGCCTTCAGGTTGTCATGAAAAACCACAACAGATCCCTTTCGTGTAGCCTGAATTGACTTCGTAAGAATTGTTTCGGCACTGAGGGATTGATCATAGTCTTGCGTAAGCACATCCCACATCACCACTTTTTTTTCTTTAAGCAAAGGTTTGCGCTGAGCCCGCGTGAGTCTGCCGTAGGGTGGCCTAAACCATTTAGATGATACTTGCAATTGCTGCATGGTTGCATCACAGGCCTGTACATCGGCCAAATAGGCACCTTTGGGGGTGTTCTTACCGTTCAGATGGTGTTGGGTATGGTTGCCCACCGTGTGACCCTCACTTATAATTTGCCGGAAAATACTGCTATGCCTGGCAATATTTTCTCCCACACAAAAAAAGGTAGCGTTGGCCTCATGAGTTTTTAACTGTTCCAAAACCCACTCCGTAAGGCCGGGAATGGGACCATCGTCAAAAGTTAGATATATGTGTTTTTCCAACGTGTTTACCCTCCACAATAAGTTGGGGAAGGCATAGGGCGCAAGAAAGGGTGTTCTAAACGGAAGCATTGTTCACCTTACAAGATAGAAAGGTAAGATCGTCTGAAAAGGTCTTGCCGGCATTGAACGTATTGAGCTCGGTTAAAAGCTTCTTGTGCAGTTCTTCCAGCGGAGTGTCGTAGTTTTCTATGAGAAACGATTCCAGCCTTTCATTGCCAAACTCCTCTTCATTTTCATTAAAAGTTTCAGTGACACCATCGGTAAAAAGAAACAGCGAGAAGTGTTCCAAGTTTTCAACGCAACCCATATCTATAAAAGGCAGTGGCTCAAAGGCTCCTAAAACCGTTGTTCCTGTGGTAAGACGCTCTATTTTGGGCTGCCCGTTCATGAGCAGTGGCGGATTGTGCCCTGCATTTATGTAACGGAGGTTTTTCTTTTCATAGTCGTAAACCGCCAAAAAGAAAGTAATGAAGTTTTCTCTATTGGCATTTACACAGAGCTGATAGTTTAACTCTTTTACCACATCTATGGGATTTTCGGCTGTGCGCGAAATGGTACGTAGCACTGCCTGAAAATTACTCATGAGTATGGCTGCAGGAATACCCTTACCGGAAACATCGGCTATACATACCACAAACTGATTTTCATGTTCGAGGGTAATGTAGTCGTAATAATCGCCCCCAACTGTTCTACAAGGCTGATAGTATGCCTCAATGTGAATTTTATCGGTGGCCGGAAGGTCTTTGGGAAAGAGATAATTCTGCACATTTTTGGCAATTTCCATATCGCGCTGAAAGGCCTGCTGTTCCAGTTGCTTTCTGGCCAACCGCTTATTCTCAATGGCCACAAGCATAATATTACTCAACGCCTGAATAAAGGTGGTATCTACATTAACTCCTTCTCCTTTAGACTTTATAAAGACAAAAGCCAACAGCCTGTCTTTGTGCAGAACAGGGATAATGATTTCAAACTCATCGAAACAAGGCTGTTCTAAAGACACACTTTCAATAAACGTGGGTCTTCTCACCTGAAGGCAAGCCTCTCCCATGGGGATTTTAGTGAAATCTTTGGTGGTTCCAAACTGCACTTTACACTCCCAATCTTCTTCCATTACAAACAGACAAAGTTTTTCCATTTGAAGGTTGGCCCGCAGGGTAAACTCATAAATTTTGTATAGATCTTCTTCGGGCAGGTTGTTGTTTACAGCCTGCGTAATTTCCAACAGGGCATTAACCTCCAGTTCTTTCTGGTAAAACTTGGTTTGTAAAGAGTCTTGCTTCATAAATTAGCGACCATTGTGAGCCAAAAGACCCGTTTTTGTGGCCAGGTAATAGTAGGTTTTATATTCTTTTTCAAAGTTCAGCTGATCTTCGAAAACCTCATCGTTCATATTAAAAAAACACTTGATATAGCCTTTTTCGAGTAGGCTTTGCAAAGTAGCTTTTAATTCCTCCTCTTTAAGAGTGAGTTCTTCCAGCAAATATGTATATGGCTGAACGAAATAAAGCTCATCCATCACATCAAATTCAGCATCGGTCATTGTCATAGTTCAGGGTGAATAAGTTCTTCCCTTCCACTCAAATTTCCTAAAGTTAGCGGCAAGTCCAAAATAAATGGCATAGAAGGGATATACAATAAAGCAAAGGAGAAAATAAGGGAATGGAGTTTTGAAGGCGTATGCTTTACGTACTTTTCGTATAAACAGAAATTCTGCCAGAAGCTTGGCCAGAAGCACTCCCCACAACCAACTACCGGTGGAGTTGGTTAGCACCGGCAAAATAGGAATACTAAGTGTAGCACACTGAACCAGAACAATACCCAGAGCCGCCACTATGGTGTTTTTTCGTTTGTTCTCTTTCCACTTGCTAGCCCAACGTAAACGTTGTTCCCGAAAAACCTGCCAATTGGGAGCAGCAGCGGTAGTAACCAGCACCTCCGGCAAAGCACAAAACACTACGCCTTTGGGATGCTTCATCTGTACCTTTTGTAGCAACAGCTCATCATCGCCCGAGGGAGTGGTATTTATATTATCAAAGCCTCCAACTTCATTGAAAGCAGCCTTCCTGTAAGCCAAATTGGCACCATTGGCCATGGATGGTTTCCCGTAATCGGTCATCACTTTAGTGGCACCAATCAGGGCGCTGAATTCTATGGACTGCATTTTTTGCCATAAGCACTCACCGGTTAGCATTACAGGACCCAAAACCATTTGCACCTGCCCTAGCCCAAATGGAGCTGCCACGGTCTTTAACCAATTAGAAGACATTGAGCAGTCTGCATCGGTAGTCACCACAATCTCATTTTTAGCCGCCTCAACGCCCTTCTCAATAGCTGCCTTCTTACCGGTTTGTTCATGGAGGTGAATCAAGCGAAACACACTGTTTTCAGCAGCACAGTAATTATTGAGCCACTCTGCTCCTGCATCGGTGGAGTGATCGTTTACAAAAATGACCTCGAAATCGGGATGACTCTGCTGCTCCAAACACTTGACCAAATGGGGCAGGTTGGCCACTTCATTCCTGAAGGGAACAATAAGACTTGTTGCCGGAGGCTTTGAACCTCCACTATATTTCGCCTCTACCTTGCTCCAGTTTTTCAGAGCAAGTAAAACGAGTAAAATGTAGGTGGTAAGAATAAGCCCTATGGCCAGCATGCTGCAAGATTGCTAATCTGCCACAAATTAAAAACCTTCGGAAAAAACCGATTCCGTATATTGCCCTTGTGAAAGACAAGGCCGTTCAGGAGAAAATTGTTTTAGGAATAGATCCGGGCACAAGCGTGATGGGTTATGGCGTATTAAAGGTAGAAGGCAAAAAGCTTTCGTTACTCCAATTTGGCGTCATCCACCTGAAGAAATACGTTGGCCACGAACTCAAACTCAAGAAGATTTTTGAGAGAGTCACCACTATTATCGAAGAGTTTCACCCCGATGAAGTGGCACTGGAAGCCCCTTTTTACGGCAAGAACGTGCAATCTATGCTCAAGCTCGGACGGGCGCAGGGCGTGGCTATGTCGGCTGCTCTGGCGCGGGAAATACCCATTACTGAATATGCCCCAAAAAAGGTTAAACAATCGGTCACGGGCAATGGCAATGCCTCTAAAGAGCAAGTAGCAGCTATGCTGCAAACCTTACTAAACATAAAGGAGCTACCCAAAATGCTCGATGCCACCGATGCACTTGCCGTGGCAGTTTGTCATCATTTCCAGAATGGTCAGGCCCAAACCCGTTCGGCCAGCTGGAAGAGCTTTATTAGCGAAAACCCGGGACGGGTGAAGTAAGACGCACCATCAAGTGGATGGACTAAAAAGACTCCAGATTGTATTGCATGTATTCGAGCACAACTATGGTGAGGTTATAAGTAAAGTGAGCCAACATGCCATATACTATTGTGCCATACCTTTGCCTTAACCATCCAAATACATAGCCTAAAGGTATCAACCACAGAAGACTTATGATGGAAAGGTGGGAAATTCCAAAAACTATGCTGGTTACCACCAGTGCTGCCTGAGTACCTGCCATAGCCTTCATATGGGTAAAGAAGAAGCCCCTAAAAGCCATTTCCTCAAAAATAGCAGGCACAACAGCCACAAATAAAAAGGCATAAGCAAATCCATAAATGGTATATTGAGGGAAATCCCACTCAATACCCAGCAAATTGAAGTTAATAAAATCGGCAAAATAGTGAACCAATACCGCAGCGGGGACAGCACAGATAAGAACCAGTCCAATCACCCCGGGGTCAATGGGTTTAAACACTAGCTTCAATGCTTTCTTTCCACTCAGGTATGCAAACAATAATGTTTGTGCAATAAGGAGAATTTCTACAAACTCAAAATCCTCCTGCCATTGGTCGAGAACAGAAGTAGTCTGATAGACCACGAGTATTAGCAGCAAACTGGAAACATACCAGATAATGATTCGAAGCTCTTTGGATTCTAATGGGCTTCTTTGACTGTCTTCTATTTCTTTTTTCTGACCACAGTGGCCACAAAAACGAAAATCGTTAAAATGCTCTGCCCCACAATGCTGGCATGTAAGCAAAGGACCTATCGGAGCTCCGTCTGTCATGAAATGCCCAACTCTTTTAATTCGGCCTTCACCTTCTTCACTTCAAGCCCCGACTTTAACCCACGAATGAGAAGACTAATGATGAGTATCTTCCAGACGATCCCTCTAAAAATTGCACCTTCCAACACAGCCTGAAGGAGTATAATTGTACCGTAAACGATCAAACCCGTGAGGCTGGCACCAAAAGGTTCTTTATCGCTCCAAATGGCCAAACCAAAGTAAACTATGGCCAAAACCGAAGAAGCAATGAGAGTTGCCATATCATCAGCAAAATAACCTAGTATTAGACCGGCCAAAATATTGAGCACTCCTAGCGCTATCAGTGTGTTTTTCGATTTCTTCACCTCTTTTTCAACTACATTCAAAAGCCTCTTTTTGGCATCGATGCGCCTCTGAAATTTAGCCTTTTCTTCCTCTGTTCCGTTTTGCGGATAACTACAATGCGAACAATAGGTAGCAGTATCATCTATGGTATTTTGGCAATTTGAGCAGACGTGGGCTGCTTGGTCGAGCGTGGTATCTTGATTTTCCAAGTGAATAGTTTATTGTACCTAAATATGCTAATGTTCCTATTAAAAGAAAATTAAAATTAGGGTTACTTACTAAGGAGGCATGTCTTCATATTTTGCCATTTGTGGAAGCACAGCTTTTTGCTCGAGTAGTCTGTTTACATCTTTGTAGTCTAAAGGAGTAACCCTAATTAAAATGTAATGATATACGAGGTTACAGCATTAAAAGAGTGGTTCTCAATCCTACTCTCCTTTTCTTAGCACTTCAAAAGTTCTTATAATCTCGTTGCCAGAATCATCGACCAATACTAACCTGTGTCTGCCGTTCTCCGGCTGCAAGGCCATTACGTGCTCCGACTGTGTGGACCCTAAGTATGTGCCATTGAGGTGCCAGTGTACTCTGGCCAACCGACTTTGATGGGTAGCCTCAAATATGACTTTACCAACCTCACCATCTTGTTCAACCGGCAAATAGAGCGATGCATTTTGCTCAGGATATATCATTTCCATAGACTTTAGTGCAGTCAGGTTTGTGCCGCAACCGGGCCAAAAAGGAGGCAAATCGGCATAGGTAGGATTCTTCATTTTGAAATAAAAGGCCTGTTTGGGAGGCAAAACAAACCAGGGTTTTGTAATTAACTGGTCGGTAGGAACACAACCCGCATTTACCTGATGGCTCTGTGCCTTGTTGAGATGAACGAGCCGATTGTATGGCGAAGCGGAGGTGCGCAAACCTACCTTTGGAATCCACACCGTATCTACCTGAGCCGAATATGGCGAAGCCAGATGTCCGCTTTGCCGGTCTATGGCTGCGAGAGTCATCTCGGCCACTGGCATTCGAAACCAGGTGGTTTCGGGCAGTCTATCGAAAATATCGAACATAATAGGAGCAGCAGCTTTAATACCCGTAAGCCCGGGTCGGCCTTCGCCATCGGCATTACCCACCCACACGGCCACTACATATTCAGGGGTAATGCCAATGGCCCACCCATCGCGATACCCAAAGCTGGTTCCCGTTTTCCAGGCAATTTTGTGAGAACTGGAATACATTTTCCAAGCTGCATCTTCTGCCGGCCTGTAAACTTCTAACATGGCCTGAAAGGTGAACCAAATGGAGGCGGCCGATAGATGAGGGCTTTCTGTTCTTATTTTGTCTGAGCCTGAAGTTGCTCTGTTATTACCAGCTGGTGAAGCTTCTAAGCCTGCAAAGGCCTGATGATTGGAGGCATGGCCAAGAGTGTTGAAATGGCTTAGCGTTCGGGCCATGCCGGCATAAATATTTGCTAAGTCCCAAAGTGTGCCTTCCGAGCCGCCAAGAATAAGTGAGAGACCGTAGTGCCCTGCCGGCTGAGTGAGTGTGGTCATGCCCAAATCCTTCAGTTTCTGATAAAATTTGGGATAACCGTATGTTTTAAGCATTTCTACTGCCGGCACATTGAGGGATCGTGCGATGGCCATATCGGCATGAACAGCACCATCGTAGGTTTTGGTGAAGTTCTGGGGAGCAAAGTCACCATAAAATACGGGGACATCGGGCACCAGGGTTTTAGGAAGAATTTGCCCTTCACTTAGCAAACTGGCGTAGAGCAATGGTTTTAACAAACTCCCTGTACTTCGAGGGGCCTGAATTACATCTACAAACTCCTGATGCTCCCTACCTGCACCTTCCACATTACCGGCATAGGCCAATACCTTATTTTGGCGAACATCGAGTACCAAAGCAGCCGCATTGTTTATGCCATCGGTTTTTAGCAATTGGTGATGTGCCTTGAGTACACCCACCACACTCTTTTGCACATGCATGTCTATACCTGACTTTATCTGCCTGCCCGAGTACCCCCGCTTTACCAAAAAGTCTGTAAAATGAGCCGACCATTGTGGAAGCTCTTCCGGCTTTTCCGGCACAGGTTCGGCCAAAGCAAGCGAAAGATCGGTAGCCGATAGGTGACCTAATTGGTGTAATCGTTCAAGCAATCGATCTCGCTTGGCCTTGAGCGGTCTGATACTTTTGCCGGGGTAAAGCATGGCAGGTTGATTGGGCAACACCGCAAGCAAAGCCGCCTCTGCCCATGAAAGGGTTTGGGGGCTGCGTTCAAAATAACGCCAGGCTGCCGCATTTAACCCTACTGTATTGCCCCCAAATGGCGCATGTGCAGCATAGAGTTTTAAAAGTTCATGCTTGCTGTAGCGCAACTCTAACCGTGTGGCCAATATCATTTCCAGCATCTTCTCCCATACGGTTCGTTTTTTCCCTTTACGGTGTAGCCTCACAATTTGCATGGTGAGGGTGCTGCCTCCACTCACCACCCGGCCGGAAGTAATATTTTGTTGAATGGCCCGCCCCATGGCTAGCAAGTCTACGCCAGGGTGTTGGTAAAACCGCTGATCTTCGAAGGTAAGGAGTGCAGTAATGTACTTCTGAGGCAGTGAATCCAGCGGAGGAAAGCGCCACTGCCCATCATGAGCAATTCTGGCAGAAAGTAAGGCTCCATTTCTGTCGTTTACAACAGTGGCATAGGGGTCGTCAAACAGTTGCTCGGGCAAAGAGAAGTAGTAGATCATTCCTAAAAGAAGACCTACTACAAACAGCAACTTCTTATGCTTCCTAAGCCTTTTCAATGTTAATCTGGTTTTCAACTGCCGAATATGTTCAGTGCCTGACGGCTAATTCACCCGCTTTACTTCTACCCATCGTCCCGCCTTTCTCCCATAAATAGTATGATCATACATGGCCTCTGCATTGACAGACGGCAGGTAAAACTTACCGGTATAAGTGGCGTTTAGGTTTACCCTAAAGGTTTTTGATTCATTGGGCCTTAGGTCGAAGTAAGTATACACCCGGTCGTCTCGTATGTCTCGGTAGGTGTAGTTTCCTCCCTGAGAAGTTCCGGGTATTTCGTTCAGTCTATCGTTGAGTATTTCCCAACCGGATGGAAACACCTGGCTTAAGGCAATATCTCTGTATATGCCACGGTTGCCCGGATTAGACACTTTTACTTCAGCATAAAAATCCGTTCCCTGTTCCATTTGAGACGGATCAATGGGGTTATTTCCTCGGTCGAAATAATTTACTTCTAAGCGAAGGCCAGAGCTACCATCTTTTTCTTCTCCCACAAGCGGCTGTCCTTGCTGTATGAGGTGGACAAACAGCATAGATTCTCCGGTATTACTAAGCTTCAACCTTCCACTCTGCTCCTTGGCCGAAAGAACAATTTGCCTGATGGGTTTACTGGTAGCAATGCGCTGATTGCTGCCGGAATTGACCTGATACTCGGCTTGCAGACTCCTGCCAAAGGCATTGTTATTTATGCCTACGAACTTTATAATAGCCAACAAACTAAAAGCGGTCGTTTGAGTACTTAGCCATTGGTCTTCGGCCAGTTCGGAAGCCACAGAGCGCAGCAAGTCCATACCCTCCTGCTGCATACCCATTAGTCCCATGGCCTCCAGAATCATTGCATTATCGCGTAGTAGCGAACCATAGAAGTAATAGGCAGAGCGTTTGGAAGCAACTTTTGGCAACTTGCTCACCATTTCCTGGGCTACTTGTGGCTTACCGGCCAGGGCATAAGCAGCCGCCAATCTCCATTTGGCTTCCAGGCTCAGCCCTTCATCTTCTCTCAGTCTGTTCATGGCTCCAAGCTCCGGTGCCTGAGCTTTAGCAAGGGTATAAAGCCTATAGGCTTGTACAGCATCGTCATTATATCTTCCGTAGCGACTCCAACGCCTGGCTTGCTGACTTTGATAGGCCTTCCAGTTGGTAAGCAGAGCCGAAGGAATGCTATATCCTTTGTCTTTGGCTTCCAGTAAAAAGTGTCCGGCATAATTGGTTCCCCAATCATTGTTATCGCTGTTGCCCGGCCAATAGGCAAAGCCTCCATCGGCTGTCTGAAAACGGCCTATTTTCTCAACAGCATCGATCACATTTTTTCGAACTTCATTTTGCCTATGCGGTTCTAGCTCCATCACATCATTTAAAAAGAGTTGAGGAAACACCGCTGAAGTGGTTTGTTCTATACACCCATGGGGATAGCTAATCAAATATCCCAGTCTTTTCTCCAGGTTTATAGGCGGAATAACAGAAAGCTCAAGTGTTGTACTGTTCGTACCTTGCATGCCAATGGCTGTAAAACTCTGCTCCCAGCTCTCTCCGGGTTGCAATGCCGCCTGATAGAGATTGGTGCTCATGGGGTTAGGATTACGCACCTGAATTTCTATTGAATGTCTGGCCGTTTCTTTACCCGATTTTGCAAGTATTTCTATTCTGCCAACTCCAAGTTCCGGCTTTACCTCAAGGGCGAAATTGACTAACTCATCGCCCAGGCCGGAAAACCTAACTGTTTTGCTGGCTCCTTCTTTGAGCAGCAGTGGGCCACTCACTTTTAGCTCAACCTCTGCCTGCTTCACAAAATCTTCCAGAGCAAAGACACTCACAGGAAGTTGCAATTGTTCGCCCGGCCCCAAAACACGGGGCAAGGTACCTAACACCATGAGTGGCTTGCGCACAGGCGTGGCCTTTTCTGTGTGGCCATAGGCCCCGTTGCCTCCTGCCACAACCATGGTACGCACAGAACCCACATAGTTGGGCATGTCTATGCGGTGGGTAGCTGTTTTTCCTTTTTCCAACCGAAAGGGGCCCAGGTGTTTAACCACAGGTTTAAAGCGATTGGCTTTGGAGTTTTCCGGCCTCATTCCGGAACCATCGCCTCCAAGAGCTAACAGACGAGAAAGGTCTCCACTGTAGGCCCCAATTACGTGATCATAAACGTCCCAGCTCTTTACACCCAGAGCCTGACGCGCATAGAAGGTATGCCAGGGGTTTGGGGTTTGAAAGCGCGTAATATCGAGCAATCCCTCGTCTACCACCGCAATGGTGTATGTCATGGGTTTTCCGTTTGCTTCTTTCACATTTACCTCAAAAGACTCCTCAGGTTTGAGTACATCGGGCAAGGTGATCTGCGGATTCAGCACCGTTTGTTCGTTGGTTACCTGAATGGGAACTATACCGTATAAGCGCATGGGTAAATCATTTTGAGTCTGGGCATGCGGCTGCAATAGCGTGGCATTGACGTATGCATTCGGAGCCATATCCGGGGTTACCTCAAAGCTGAATTCATTGGCTCCGCTTTTGGTTTCAAGCCAATGAGCATCTATTACACGACTGCCGTTTTCTATGCTCACTAAAGCCCGGCCTGTATTACTAGCCGGAATTCGGACCGTCACCTTTTCCCCAACTTTATACTCTTGTTTATCGGTAGAGAAATTGAGTAGCGAAGCCCCTCCCGGTCGCTGATTACTATCGGCCCACCCCGGCCAATCGAAGTAAGTGACCGAACCGGCCGAGTGACCCGATTTCGGGTCTCTCACTCTAATGTAGTATCTGCCCCACTCATCGTTCGGTATATTTAAATGAACCTGAG
>NZ_DDDQ01000026.1:0-14106 GCF_002336325.1 Roseivirga sp. UBA1976
CTTACATCGAACTCAGTTTATTTTAGGGTTACTTACTTAAGTCGCAAGAAGTATATTTCTGAACCTAGCCTCCATTTGTGTCTTCACAAATGGTTGTAAAAAAAACGCTGTGAGGGCACAGCTTGTGTCTAGTATACCGGAATCTAATAAATACGATCTAAATGGGTAACCCTATAACTTAATTTCACCCAACGGGTTGATAATAATATTTTTTTACCTTGTTTAGTCAAACAAATAATTAAACACTAATACAATGAAAAAATTATTATCTTCATTCTTAATCGTTATAGGTATAGCTATTGTAACTATAGTTATAAATCCTTACGAAGCAAAATCTTCTAGTGGCGGCTTTACCAAAGTAGATACGGATTGTTATGATGACACAGGTGCAATTCTGGCTAGCTCTAGTAACTGTGTATTGGGTGACGGAAGATGTATTGACAACACATGTCCTGAAGGACTAACAGAAGTTCAACCTGAATAATAGACATATGAGCACTCCGTTTTAATTCACTAGTTTCAAACTGAGTGCTCTTTTTTTCCTTACATAAGGCCATACTTATTAAAAGTCTCTTTTATTTATTCTATTATAGTTTTTTTCAACAGCACACATATCAATTTCCATCACTTGAAGTATCTATTTTTTATTCTCTTGTTCGCTATCTATTCGTGCCACTCCAAAAGTAGGGAGGAGGTATTAGGTGACATTCCTTTTTCAGAAATAGAGGTTTCACAATCCGAGCTAGATTTAACTAAAATATATCATTCAATCGAGCTAGTTGCCTTCCCTGACACTCCGTTCATAGGAAGGATTAAAGATGTTATCGTCAATGACAATTTTGTCTATGTTTTAGATGACATTAACAACGACATTAAGGTATATAATTTAAAACTCGATTACCTTTTCTCTTTTGGTAAACAAGGGCCAGGACCACAGGAGTACCACTCAATTACCAATATTGCACTTGTTGACAACCAAATAGTGGTACTCTCTCATTTTGATATGGCGATATTAAAATTCACTTTAAACGGAGAGTTTATAGAAAAGGTAAAACTAAATGACCGTCTTTTAGGTATGGTCGCATTAAAAGAAAACTTTGTTACCTATTCTAACTACAATTCTATTTTTCCTGAAAAACCAAATTTAATAGTTTGGGGACTTGATGGCACTCCTAAAAAGATGGGAGCAAATTATACAGTAGATATGCCATCACTAATAGGTTACTCTGGAGGTATAGCTCCAAACTACGACTCCCCATCCACATTCTATTTTCAGAAACCTTTATCGGATACATTGTATCAACTAGACAATAACCTCCATGTAAAACAGGTATTAAAGTTAAAAGTACTTCCCAACCCTTGGCTTGGGAAAATTAACGACCCTAACCTCACGAACATCCGACACGAATATGACTATATAACAGATATCAAAAGCGTAAAAGACAATTTTATACGCTTCTCATTTGTCAAAAATAAAAGGCTGAGACATGGAATGGCTGATGTAAAAACCAAGGTCGCATATATTGAGGATTCAATTCTACCTAAAGGATTGGTATACTTTATATCTAAACCAGCCGGGATTGGTTCAAATGGTTTCCACTATTCAATACCCGAGTATCGCTGGATATCATACTTTCCTGAAGGCAAACCCGAGAACATACCTTCAATTTTTAGTGATTTTAAAGACAAACTTGGTCTGGAGAACTTTAAATATTTGATAAGATACAAATTGAAGTAATTCGTGTTCGCCCAAACTACACCTGTAGCCTTCCCGAAAAAACAAGCAGGCTACATGATGATACGACCGAAAGTCGGGTGGTTGACGGCTAAATTTTTCTACGTAAGCTAAATTATTTAGTAAACTAAAATAATTAGCTTTGTGTGATAAGTCCGTAACAACCTAAAGCGTGGAGAATACCATATTACATCTTGACCTGGACACTTTTTTTGTGTCGGTGGAGCGGCTGCTAGACAGTCGCCTAATGGGTAAGCCCGTGCTCATTGGGGGTACGAGCGATCGTGGTGTAGTAGCCTCATGTAGCTATGAAGCCCGGGCTTACGGTGTTCATTCTGCCATGCCCATGAAACGCGCCAAAGAGCTTTGCCCCGATGCCATTCAGATTAGAGGCAACTCAGGCACCTACACCAAATACTCCGAAATGGTGACGGAGATCATCAAAGAAACGGTACCTCTTTACGAAAAAACCTCTATCGATGAATTCTATGCCGACCTTACCGGGATGGATCGTTTTTTCAACAGCTACCAGATGTCTACGGAGCTACGAAAACGAATTATTAAAGAAACGGGCCTTCCTATTTCTTTTGGCCTCTCCAAAAACAAAACGGTCTCTAAGATTGCCACCGGAGAAGCCAAGCCCAACAATCAGTTGCGCATAGACTATGGCAAAGAAAAAACCTTTCTAGCTCCGCTTTCCATCAGTAAAATTCCCATGGTAGGTCAAAAGACTCAAATTACCCTTTATGGCTTGGGGGTTAAACGCATTCAAACCATTCAGGAAATGCCTGTAGAACTTATGGAAAAGGTTTTGGGCCAAAATGGTATAAGCATTTGGAAAAAAGCCAATGGAGTGGACACTTCGCCTGTAATACCCTACAGCGAGCGGAAATCTATTTCTACAGAAAGAACCTTTGATCGTGATACCATTGACGTATACAAGCTGAGAGGCATACTTACTGCTATGGCCGAAAATCTGGCTTTCCAACTCAGAAGAGGCCTTAAGCTCACCGCCTGCGTAACGGTAAAAGTGCGTTACTCCGACTTTAACACCTACACCTTACAATCGCGTATTCCTTACACTTCTGCCGACCACATACTCATTCCTAAAACCCTTGAACTTTTTGAAAAACTCTACCAAAAACGACTACTGGTTCGGCTCATTGGTGTTCGGTTTAGCCACCTGGTAGAAGGAGGACTACAAATCAACCTGTTCGATGATTCTGAAGAAATGATTAACCTCTACCATGCCATGGATAAAATAAGGGATAAGTATGGCGACCGAAGTGTTTTGAGAGCTTATGGCATGGAAGCCAAAACCATTAGTCGTTTTAACCCATTTACCGGAGAACCTCCACCTTTGCTGGCCAACAGGCGGCAATGATTAAACCCAACCTCCTTCAATCGTTTGCAGTGGAATAGGCTCATGCATAGCATCCCGTTCGCACCGAAAAGAGTATTTTTGATTATACTTAACGCAACATGACCACTGAAATTAAAAAGATAGGGGTACTTACCAGTGGGGGCGATGCTCCCGGAATGAATGCTGCTGTAAGAGCAGTAGTAAGAGCCTGTATTTATTACGACATAGAAGTTTTTGGCATATACAAAGGCTACGATGGCCTTATTAAAGGCAATATGGAACAGCTCTATGTAAGGTCTGTTTCAAACATTCTTAGCCGTGGAGGTACTTTTTTGCTCTCGGCCAGAAGCAAAGAGTTTCGTACAAAAGAAGGCCGTAAGCAAGCCTATGAACATTTTAAAGCCAATGGCTTAGATGCTCTGGTGGTGATTGGCGGAGACGGGTCGTTTACCGGAGCCGACATCTTCTCTCAAGAGTTTAATGTACCGGTAATTGGGATACCCGGAACCATAGACAACGACCTCTCCGGTACCGACTTTACCATTGGATTCGACACGGCCTGTAATACGGCCCGCGAAGCTATTGATAAAATAAGAGACACAGCTTCTTCGCACGAGCGCCTCTTCTTTGTAGAAGTAATGGGCCGCGATGCCGGGTTCATTGCCCTCAACTCTGCCATTGGCGGTGGTGCCGTGGCCATGATTGTACCTGAGCACAATTGGAGCATTGAGGCACTCATTAATCGACTAAGAAAAGGAGCTGCAAACCAAAAAGCTTCTAACGTGGTAATAGTAGCCGAAGGCTGCCACCTGGGTAGCTCCTATGAGATAGCCGCCAAGGTAAAAGAACAACTCGACTACTTTGACATTCGGGTTACCGTACTGGGGCACTTGCAAAGAGGGGGCACCCCCACTACCTTAGACCGAGTGCTGGCCAGCCGCATGGGAGTAGCCGCAGTGGAAGGGCTTCGCAATGGTCAGTCCAACGTTATGGTGGGCATTATTAACAACCGCATTGCCTATACTCCAATAGGAGAAGCCATAAAGACTATTAAGCGACTGGACGATGAGGAGTTTCGTATTGCTAAAATTCTCTCCATCTAACCGCATGCTACAAAAAAATGGGCGATGTCCGATCAACTCAAACATCGCCCCAACCAAGATTAATTCGTTTATCTAATCTGCCTGTTCGGCCTATTAGTTTCTGCCAATAGCATTCAACTCATCGAAAGCTCTTTCCAAGCGCTTCACTACAGACTCCTCTCCTTTTCTTAACCAAACCCGTGGGTCGTAGTATTTTTTGTTCGGAGAGTCTTCACCATCAGGGTTACCAATTTGCCCCTGCAGATAATCTTTCTTCTCTTTGTAGTAAGAATGAATACCATCCCACATAGCCCACTGTACATCCGTATCGATATTCATTTTTATGGAACCATATGAAGTAGCTTCTTTAATCTTTTCCGGCTCAGAACCAGACCCTCCGTGGAACACGAAGTATACGGGCTTTTCTTCCGTGCCAAATTTCTTCTGAATAAACTCCTGAGAGTTTTTCAATATTTCAGGTCTTAGCTCCACATTACCGGGCTTATACACCCCATGCACGTTGCCAAACGAAGCCGCTACAGTGAAAATATCACCAATCTTGCGCATCGCGTCCCATGCTTCGGCTACTTCTTCTGGCTGAGTATACAAGCGCGATGAATCTACATCGGTATTATCTACTCCGTCTTCTTCACCACCGGTAATACCGAGCTCTATTTCAATACCCATACCAAGTGGAGCCATTTTCTTGAAGTACTCAGCACTAATTTCAATGTTTTCATGAAGTGGTTCTTCAGAAAGGTCGAGCATGTGAGTACTAAAGAGCGGCTGCCCGTTTTTGGCATAATAGTTCTTGCCGGCTTCCAGTAGTCCGTCAATCCATGGGAGAAGCTTCTTAGCACAGTGGTCAGTATGCAAAATCACAGGCACACCATAGTGCTCGGCCATCAAATGCACATGCATTGCTCCGGATATAGCTCCCTGAATAGCCGCGTTTTGCCCATCGTTAGAAAGTGATTTACCAGCATAAAAAGAGGCTCCGCCATTAGAAAACTGAATAATTACCGGGGAGTTAACTCGTTTGGCGGTTTCCAATACTGCATTGATGCTATTGGTACCCACTACGTTAACGGCCGGTAGTGCAAATTCATTTTCCTTAGCATAGCTGAGACAGTCTTTCAACTCCTGACCGTACAGCACCCCGCTTCTGAATTTTCCCATTTCGAATTTGATTATGTTTTTAAAAGTGATGCAAAGAAAACAATTGTGAAGTTAAAACTTAAACCTCTTAACAGAAATGGTATAAAACACTTATAGCGCAAAGGTTTGCGCTATAAGTAAAGTAAACTATAATAGAAATGGAGGAAATTACTGACAGTTCATCTCAGAAAGTGCTCTGTCAGGGAACCAAAGTAGGCATTAATCTATAATTAGTCAATCTAACCCATTGAGCCCTAATTACCTATGAATATTCTGCAAACGATTGAAATAGCCAAATTTGCTCAAATTCGCACAATACATTTTTTGAAAAAATTTTGCAAAAACTAGATTATTCAAAACATATAAACTTATTTAAGAGTCCATTCCAAAGTCTGTTTGAAGAAGGCCTCCATGAAGAAGGGACAGGTTACCATTAAGGATATTGCCAAGGAGCTCAACATTTCTTGTTCTACTGTTTCCAGAGCATTGAAAGACTTTCCGGGCATAAGCCCCAGCACAAAAAAGGCCGTTACCGAACTGGCCAACAAATATAACTACAGGCCCAACTCCATTGCCCTAAGCCTAAGAAACCAACGCACCAATGTAATAGGTGTAATTATACCCGAGACTGTCCACTTTTTCTTTTCCACGGTCATTAGCGGCATCGAAGATGAAGCCATGAAAGAGGGCTACAACGTAATGATCTGCCAATCGAACGAAAACTACGAACGGGAAGCCGACAGCATTGACGCCCTCATGAGCGCCCGCGTAGATGGCTTACTGGTTTCTATTTCGAGAGAAACTTCCGACCTGGAACACCTCAAAAAAGTAGTGAGTGAGGGCACTCCCATGGTGTTTTTCGACCGGCTGGTAGAAGGCATGAATGCCTCATCGGTTATTGTAGACGACTATCAGGGTGCTTACGATGCGGTAGAACACCTCATTGAACAAGGCTGTCGCCACATTGTGCACCTCTCAGGCCCCAGCAATTTAATTATTGGCCGAAAGCGCAAAGAAGGATACATAAGTGCTCTGGAAGATTACGAAATACCTATCAACGAAGACAATATTATTGAATGCCGCAATGGCACCGAGCAAGAAGCCGAAAGCGCAATGACTCAGCTGTTGGCATCTGGAAAGAAAATAGATGGAGTATTTGCCAGCAACGACATGGCCGCACTGGGTGCACTAAAAGCCGTAAAAAAAGCCAACATCCGAATTCCGGAAGAAGTGGCCATTGTAGGCTTTAGCAACTGGCAGTTTTCTTCACTCATTCACCCCACGCTTAGCAGTGTTGCCCAACCCGGCTATGAAATGGGGCGCGAAGCAGCCAAGCTAATTTTTCAGGAGATCAATGAGTCTTCTAACGGCAAAAGCATTATAAGAATTCTCGACACTGAGCTTATTGTTCGCGAATCGTCTGACAGAAAGACGGTTAAGGCAGCCATGCCATAAACCGTCCATGCAAACGTTTGTGACAGCATTTCTGCCCGTTCTCCATTAAACCACCTCTCAAAAACACTATTTTCACATTACAATTGTGCAATAGAGAAGCAAGCTATTGCCCCTCCAACCCCAAATCCCAATGAATTTGAGAAACGAGTCCATAGGAACCATTCAGCATTTTTCGTGGCAAGAAAACGGATTGTC
Source organism: Roseivirga sp. UBA1976 (assembly GCF_002336325.1). Taxonomy (NCBI): domain Bacteria; kingdom Pseudomonadati; phylum Bacteroidota; class Cytophagia; order Cytophagales; family Roseivirgaceae; genus Roseivirga; species Roseivirga sp. UBA1976. Next base: position 6,989 of record NZ_DDDQ01000026.1, read on the forward strand.
CGGCCTTGCAGGAAATAAGCAATTCAGTATAAAGTTTTACACCAGCAAAATTTGCCGCATTCAGGCTTCCAAACACGAGGCTTTCGATGAAAACCCTTTTTCAGTAGTTCTGCCTCCTCAAAAGGTGAGCATTGATGCTAAAGAAACAGACCAGAGCCTGACGCTAAAGACGGCTAATATTCAACTGGAAATTAAGCGTTCTCCGCTCAGATTGTGCTTTAAAAACAACCACGGACAAATACTGAATGAGGACGACCCTGCCTTTGGTATTAGCTGGTTGGGGCATGAGGTGACCAACTATAAAACCCTGAGCCCTAATGAGGTTTTTCTAGGGCTAGGCGAAAAGGGAGGAGGGCTGAACAGGCGCGGATCTTCATTTGTAAACTGGAACTCCGATGCCTTTGCATTTGGCAATGACACCGACCCGCTCTATTTGTCAGCCCCATTCTATATTGGTATCAGAGAAGGTCAGCCCTATGGTATCTTCTTTGACAACACCCACAAAACCCATTTCAATTTTGGGGCTTCTAACAATAACCGATTTAGCTACTTTGGAGCCGAAGCCGGTGACCTGAACTACTATTTTATTCAGGGCGATACCGTTTTAGAAGTAATTCAAGAATATGCGCGGCTCACCGGCACGTCACAACTTCCTCCAAAATGGAGCCTTGGCTTTCAGCAATGCCGTTACAGCTACTACCCGGATCATGAGGTATATACGGTGGCTGATACGTTTAGAAAAAAGCGTATTCCGGCCGATGTTATTTATCTGGACATCCACTACATGGAAGACTACAAGGCCTTTACCTTCGATAAAAACCGATTTCCCGATCCTAAGGGGCTCATAGAGAAACTGGAGGCCCAGGGCTTTAAGGTGGTGGTAATTTTAGATCCGGGTATAGCTACACAACCGGGCTATGGCACCTACGACCGGGGAGTTGAAAAAGACATATTTGTAAAATACCCCGATGGCAGCCGTTTTGAGGCTAGCGTATGGCCAGGCAACAGCCATTTTACTGACTTTACAGCTAAGGAAGGTCGTGATTGGTGGGCCGATGAGCTCAAGTTTTACACCGATAAGGGGCTGGAAGGTTTTTGGAACGACATGAACGAACCGGCCTGTTGGGGACAAGACATTCCCAACCTAATTGAGTTTGACTACGAAGGCCAAACGGCAAGTCACAAAAAGGCCAGAAATATCTATGGCTTTCAAATGGTGCGGGCAACTTTTGAAGGGGCAAAAAAACAACTGAACAACAAAAGACCCTTTACACTCACACGGGCAGGGTTTGCCGGAGTGCAGCGCTATTCGGCTGTGTGGACAGGAGACAACGTGGCTGGCGATGAAGACATGCTATTGGGAGTTCGGTTGGTGAATAGCCTTGGTATGACAGGAATACCCGTTTCCGGTTACGATGTGGGCGGTTTTGTGGGCGAATCGGCCCCAGCGCTATTTGCCCGCTGGTTGGCGGTAGCCACTTTTGCTCCATTTTTTAGAGTACACAGCATGGTTAATGTAAGAGACTCCGAGCCTTGGGCCTACGGAGAGGAAGTAGAAGAAATTTCCAGAAACTATATCAACCTACGCTACCAGCTTATGCCTTATTTGTACAGTCTGTTTTTTGAGGCACACCACAAGGGCAACCCCATTAACCGATCGTTGGCCGTAGACTATTACAACGACCAAAATATTTATCAGGGCAACGCTCAAAATGAGTTTACGCTGGGGCAGTGGTTATTGGTTTGCCCAACCACCACTACACAAGAGTATGCCAAAATTTACCTGCCTCAAGGCAAATGGTATAACTTCTTTACAGACGAACTTCATGAAGGAGGTTGCCATATGCTGGTAGAAACCCAGATGGAAGACCTGCCGGTATTTGCCAAAGAGGGAGCCATCATTCCTTTGCAAAATGTGGTTCAAACCACTCAGGAAAAAACGGATGGTATACTCAAGCTGCACCTCTATTTTGGAGAAGTAGAGACTCATCAAACGTACTATGAAGACGATGGCTCTACTTACAACTTTGAGCAGGGCCAGTACTGCAAACGCGAAATTTACTTTAATGGAAAAATGGGTACACTGCAGGTTGCCAAACAGGAAGGAAGTTATACTTCTGAATTCCACAGCCTCAAAATACACCTTCATGGTTTTGAAGCTAACTCCTTTGAAATCAATGGCGAATCGGTAACTTTCCATGTGGAAGACCTTCAGCTACTGGCACCTATTACAGAGTTTGATCCATTGCCACAACGGCCCAAACGCGATTACTGGAGCAAAGGAGTAAAGACATTGGAAATACCGTTTACGCAAGAAGAGATTAATCTTAACTGGAAATAGCATGAGACTGAAAGCATTTTTTGCAAGCCTATCGCTAATTCTATTGGCTTGCGGGGGAAATGAAAAAACCAATCGGCCGGAAGATCACGCAGCGAGAGTGAAGCATCCGGAGTGGAGCAAAACGGCCGTAATTTATGAAGCCAACATAAGGCAACATACCCCCGAGGGCACCTTCAATGCCTTTGCCAAAGAAATACCTCGCCTGAAGGCTATGGGGATAGACATAGTTTGGCTAATGCCCATTCACCCCATTGGAGCAAAAAACAGAAAAGGCAGTCTGGGAAGCTACTACTCCATAAAAGACTACACAGCCATAAACCCCGAGTTTGGAACCGAAGTGGAGTTCCGACATCTGGTTAACACCATTCACGCCCATGACATGAAGGTGATTATCGACTGGGTGGCCAACCATACAGCCTGGGATCATTCATGGACAGAGACACACCCTGAATACTACAACCGAACAGAAAGTGGTGAATTTCAGCCGCCCGTTGCTGATTGGGAGGACGTAATAGATCTGGACTATAACAATGAGGAACTGAGGAAAGAAATGCTCAATGCCATGAAATACTGGGTCAACGAATTCGACATTGATGGCTACCGCTGTGATGTGGCCGGCATGGTACCCATTGACTTCTGGAACACCGTGAGAGCAGAGCTAGATGCCATTAAACCTGTATTTATGCTTGCCGAGGGAGAAGAACCGGAACTCCACGAGGAAGCCTTTGACATGACTTACTCCTGGGAGTTGATGCACCTGATGCGCAGAGTTGCGAGCGGTGAAGAAAGCCCTGAGGCCATTAAAGCCATGTACAAAAAAGACTTTGAACGCTATCCCAAAGGCTATTATAAAATGAATATTATTACCAACCACGATGAAAATTCATGGAACGGTACGGCCGAAGAATTCTTTGGTGAGGGACAAGAGGCGTGGTTTGTTTTTGCAGCCACCACTTATGGCATGCCGCTAGTCTACTCCGGGCAAGAGGCCAATAATACGAAGCGACTGGAATTCTTCGAGAAAGATAGTATTGATTGGTCTCGCGGATATGTTTTCTCCAATCTGTATAAAACCCTGTTCCAACTAAAGGAAGATAACCCTGCCCTGTGGAATGGAGAGTTTGGCGGAAGCCTGGAGTGGATAGAAACATCGGCAAACGAAAGTGTATTGGCCTATAGGAGGAAAAAAGGAGAGCATGAGGTAGTGGTATTCATTAACATTCAGGGCCAACCCATAACGCTTACTTTCGAAGAAGAGTTGGGGGCAATGCGCAACGTAATGGACAATATAGAAACAGTAGTTTCCGGTGAGCTTTCGCTGCCACCCAACGGATTTAAAGTATTTGCTAAATAGATAATTATGGCCATCAAACCTCGCTTAAGTTTTATCCAAATCTGGAACATGAGTTTCGGGTTTCTGGGAATTCAGATGGGCTTTGCCTTGCAAAACGCCAACGCCAGTAGAATTCTTCAGATTTTTGGAGCCAATGTAGAAGAACTATCCTGGTTCTGGATTGTAGCCCCTCTGACCGGAATGATCGTACAGCCTATTATTGGCCATTACAGCGACAAAACCTGGACCCGGCTTGGCAGAAGAAGACCATACTTTTTGGCAGGTGCCCTTTTAGCCTCCGTGGGTCTAATTCTTATGCCGCAGGCAGATATGTTCATTGCCTTCCTCCCTGCTCTTTGGGTTGGTGCAGGTTTTTTAATGATTATGGACGCCAGCTTTAACATTGCCATGGAACCTTTCCGGGCTTTGGTGGCCGACAAACTCCCGGGCGACCAAACCACATTGGGTTTTAGCATTCAAACAGTGCTCATTGGTATTGGAGCCGTGATTGGTTCGTGGTTGCCCTGGGCCGTCACCAATTGGTTTGGTGTTGCCAATACTGCAGAACCGGGCTCAGTACCACCCAGTTTAATCATTTCCTTTGTTTGCGGAGCGGTGGTACTTATTGCAACCATATTAATTACTGTAATCACCACCAAAGAATATACGCCTGAAGAAACAGCTGTATTCGAAGAAGAATTTGAAAAATCTATTGCCTCCCCAACCGAAGGTAAAGGCATGAGTCAGATTGCTAAAGACATTGCCAGCATGCCAACTACTATGAAGCAGTTGGGGCTGGTTCAATTCTTTTCTTGGTTCGCCCTATTCGGAATGTGGGTTTATACCACTCCTGCAATTGCTCATCATATTTGGGGGCTGCCCGTTGATGATAACTCCTCTCAAGCCTATCAAAATGCCGGAGATTGGGTTGGAATCATCTTCGGGGTTTACAACTTAGTATCGGCTATTTACGCCTTCTTGCTTCCTTCAATTGCTGCAAAAATTGGCAGGAAGCAAACACACGCGGTGTCACTCTTTATTGGGGGCTTAGGATTAATATCCATGTATTTCGCTCCAGACAAGTACTGGCTTATTGGTTCAATGTTTGGAGTTGGCATTGCCTGGGCAAGCATATTAGCCATGCCCTATGCCATTCTTGCAGGCTCAATTCCTCTCAAGAAAATGGGAATCTATATGGGGCTCTTTAATTTCTTTATAGTATTCCCTCAGATTGTCAATGCAACTATAGGCGGGCCAATAGTAAAAAATCTGTATGGTGGAAACCCCATGTATGCTATAGTTACCTCGGGAGTATTCATGCTTTTGGCAGCCTTCTCCCTCCGATATGTCAGAGACAATGACGACCCGGTGCTTAGCACATAAACCAATCATTTAAAAAGCAGCTCAACGGCTGCTTTTTCTTTTTATCTTCACCGCTCAACGCTAATTCAAATGAAAAAACCAATCATTCTACTTTTTGCACTTGCTGTAGTATTTGGCTGTTCGCCAAAAAAAGATGATCAAGCCACTGTTTTTAAAAAAATAAACGAAGAGGTTTTGGCCAATTCCAGAGCCTATGAAACGCTGGAAGAAGCCACCAAAACCATTGGCCACCGACTCACAGGCTCTGAAGAAGGGGCCAAGGCAGAAGAATATACCTACAACCTTTTGAAGAGTTACGGCCTTCAGGTAGCGTATCAGCCTTTTGAGGTAGAGTCTTGGAGCAGAGGAGATATTGAAGTACAGATTGGTTCTCAAGGCAGCCTGGCACCTATGCCTGCCGTAACCCTGGCACACTCGCCAGTCGAAGCTGAGATAACAGCTGAAATTGTAGACATGGGCAACGGAGTTGACGCTGACTATGAGGCAAAACCGGGAGCCGTAGAAGGTAAAATTGCGCTTGTTTACATAGGCACTTTGCCCAACAGCCCTGAAGGCACTCCCGGGCTACACCGATCCGAAAAAACTGCCCTGGCCATAAAGCATGGGGCCATAGGCATCATCATTATCAACCAGGTAGATGGTGGCGTTTTACTCACCGGAACTGCTTCGGTAACCGGCAGCCTAATTTCTATACCGGCCGTTTGTATTGGCAAAGAAGACGGACTGGCACTGAAAGAAACGCTCACAAAGAGCCGTCAGTTTGCTTCCATCAAAATGACCAACAAGTCAGGACTCATTAAAGCCAGAAATGTAATAGCCACTATTAAGGGCAGCGAATTGCCCAATGAAAAAGTAATTGTTGGCGGCCACCTCGACTCTTGGGATTTGGCCACCGGAGCCATAGACAACGGCATTGGCTCATTTGCTGTGTTAGACATGGCCCGAACCTTTGCTGCGCTGAATCTTAAACCAAAGAGAACTGTTCAGTTTGTGATGTTTATGGGTGAAGAAGAAGGCCTTTTAGGTTCAAGGCATATGGTAAACCAAGCCATTGAAAATGGCACAATCGACCAGATTAAGTACATAATGAACCAAGACATGTCTGGCAACCCTGCCGGTTTCGGAACAGGCGGAAGACCGGAAGCAGAGCCTTTCTTTAAGCAAATCGGTAAAGAAATCATGGCCATTGACTCTACAACTTATAAGAATGTAGTCTCCAATGGCGCAGGCCTCCACAGCGACCACCAGCCATTTATGTTGCAAGGAATTCCCTACACATCTCCTGCTTCCAGACTAGATAGAGCCATTTATGGTTGCTATCATTCAGACTGTGACGACTTTGATTTGGTCAACAAAGAGCATATGGTGAATAACGTACGCTTCAGTTCCATGATGCTGTATGCCTTGGCAGATGCCGATAGACTTCCCGCTCAAAAGCTGACGGACGCTGAAACCAAGGCTTTTTTAGAAAGACATAATCTTAAGCTCAAGCTTCAGATCGGTGGCGACTGGAGATGGGATGATTAATTGAGTGAACTCAATGATATGGACGTACTGAACATCCTCCTGCTTTTTGGTGTCGGTCTTGTGGCCGGGGTCATCAATACGCTTGCAGGAGGAGGTTCATTACTCACCCTTCCTGCACTTATTTTCCTGAATTTACCTCCCAATGTGGCCAATGCCACTAACAGAATAGGCGTTTTCTTTAACGGCTTGATGTCTTGGAGAGGCTACCACTCTAAGGGAGTGAAAGCCGAAAAATACGACCTTTGGCTCAGTGCCACCTCTTTTATTGGAGCCATCCTAGGCTCATACGTTGCTGTAGACATTAAAGGAGAAACCTTTAATAGAATCTTGGCAGCTATCATTGTATTTATTGTGGCCTACATGGTGTTTGGCAAAAAGCTGCAGTCAGGCAACCAAATTAAAACCACCAAAAAATCTAAAATCATCGGACTCATCACCTTCTTCTTTATCGGAATCTATGGTGGGTTCATTCAGGCAGGCGTAGGCTATATCATCATTGCCTCCATGTCTTTTATTCACAACTATGGTATGGTC
>NZ_DDDQ01000146.1:0-47113 GCF_002336325.1 Roseivirga sp. UBA1976
TTAGTTTATAAAAATTTATAGGGTTACTTACTTAAGTCGCAAGAAATATATTTCTGAACCTTGCCTCCATTTGTGCCCTCACAAATGGCTGTTAAAAGACGTTGTGAGGACACAGCTTGTGGCTAGTATACTGGATCTAACAAATGCGATCTAAATGAGTAACCCTAAAACTTAATTATGAAAGTCATGATTAAGCGGGGTAGATATCTCCGTCAAGTCGGGATAAAAACCTTTTTAGGTTGAACAAACCCCAAATTTCAATTGGATCATCATTACCGACCTGATCGGGATCTCAATTGTTTTGAAAAGGGTTTGGGGATTCCTCCCGATTTTTTTCGGGACGGGAATGACAAAATCACGGACTATTTACGTGCCCGGATCATCGTTATCTTGGATTGCTCAATTTTAGCATCAATAGGCGGATTTTTCTTGGCTACAGACACCTTCACTTCTGAAGCTGTTGGAAACTGCTCGAAGCATTTTTCAATAATTCTGCCGGCCACGCGCTCCAATAACTTGGTTGGGATTTCCATTTCGGCTTTCACTAGCGCATGCAGTTCTTCGTAGTTGACGGTACCGGAAAGTTCATCGGTTTCAGCTGCTTTTTCGAATGAGGTGGTCAGGGCAACATCCACCACAAAATGATTACCTTTTTCTCTCTCCTCTTCATAAAAACCATGAAAGGCATAGAACTCCATGCCTTCCAGCGCAACGATATCTTTGTTCATCGATTCGTTTAAATATTGGAATGAATATCCTCACTCATTCGACAGTGAATACACCATCTATGCTATGAAGTGAGCTAATTGAATCAATCAAACTGATCGAAAAAAGAACCTTTCTCTTTCTTCTCAGTGGTTTCTTCAACCATTTGTTCTTCTTTAGGTGTTTTGGCTTTGGGCTCTTCTTCTACCTTTTCCTCTTTTTGAGTTTCAGCTTCCGGGGCCTCATCAATGGCCTCTACCATAGCAATGGTTTCTTCATCGTCAGAATCTTCCACCATTTCATCAATGCTGGCCTCTGCTTCTTTTTTCTCGTTGTGGGCGATGATTTTATTCACATCTACGGGAGCCACATTGTCATTGACCTCCCTTGCTAACTCCTTTGCTTTTTTGAGGTGGGGTTTAATGTCGGCCGGAAAATCTTCGTGTCGGCTGAGTTTTGAAAGAATATCTTCAGCCAGCATCTTCAAATCGCTCATTAAAGACGATTTGTTGGCATCCAAGCTTCTGAACACCTGCTCTAACTGACGAATCTCATCTTCCATATCGTCCACAATCATACGCGCCTTATCTTCAGCATCTTCGATAATCGACTTGGCTCTGGATTTAGCCTCACTCATCAGGGCATCGGCCTTCATCTCTGTCTCGCGCATGTGCAGCTCGGCAGTCCTTGTGGCTTGCTCAATCATATTGGCCCCGGTATCTTCTGCTGTTTTCAACGTTTTGAAAAGCGAGTTTTCTACTTCCCGTAGTTTTTTCACTTCTTCTTGCGCTGCTTCCAACTTAAATTTCAACTCCTTATTCAGGTCGTTGAGCTTCTCCCACTCCAGGGAAAGCGAATTCAAAAAGGCTTTGACTTCGTCTTTGTCATAACCTCTAAAGTTCTTTTCGAACTCCTTTTGTCTAATTTCTAATGGTGTAATATTCATTCCTCAGAAAGATTAAAATTAATATTCCAAACGGATATACTCCGATCGTCACTTGCCGATACCAATAGGTTGTTGAAGTTTGACCAAAGCACTTTGTTGACTGAGGTGCCATGCCCTGCGTGCCTTGCCTTATCGATTACTTTAAGGAGTTGGTAAGTCGCGGCATCCCAGACCTTTATCGACTTATCCATGCTACAAGTTACAAAATGTTTGCCATCAGCACTAAAAACCAGGTGGTTAATTGCATACATATGAGCCACTATGGCTTGTTTGAGCTCATAGCTTTGGTTCACCTCCCAAATCTTCAGGTGGGCATCTCTGCTACCACTGATTAAGTAACGCTCATCGGATGAATATTGTACGGTAAAAACCGAAATTTTATGAGCTTCAAACTCTTTTTTCTTACTGAATGTCTGCAGGTTATAAATTCGAATATAATTATCGCTAAACCCAACCGCCAACTCATTGTTTTTCGGACTAATGGCGATGCATCTGGCACTTTTGTCGGAAGCTTTAATAACCCGTAAGGTTTGAAGTGTGGCAATATCCAGCACATGAACCTCTCCGTTGCCCAATGCACAGAAAATATGATCGTTCATTACCTTTATATCGAAAATAGCCGCATTACCCAATTTAATTGAACCCTTCTCCTTCTTTTCAGTAAGATCGATAATATGAATGCCATCGAAGTTTTGGCCTACAATCAGTGCATTGCGTTGGGAATAATAACAAAGGGCATATACAGAATTGGGCACTTTAGCTACCATCTTTGCCTGTTCGAGGTTGGTAAGGTCCCACTGGGCTACTACACCATCGCCACCCGAAGAAAAGAACACATGTGGTTGGGGCCCTGGTGCTAAGGCGTAAACACAATCCTGATGGGCAGCAAGAGTATTTACTTTAGCGACTTGAATTTTAGACATATCTTTGGCCTTTGAATTATCCGTTGCAAAGCTAAGCAGCCGCCAACCAAAAACTTAGAAAGCAGATGCCTATTATTAAAAAAGGTGAAGTAGAAGAAAATGTTCATTTTGCCATTTGGCAAATTGAAGAGGAGGCCGACACTCTGCAGGAGTTTTTGAACCTGACCATTCAGGATGAGGAGCTAAACAGTATAAAAGTAGAATCGCGCAGAATCGAATCGCTGGCCGCACGCTGTGCGTTGCGGGTTCTACTAGAGCCGTTTGGCGATTTCGAGATTTATAAGGATAAGTTTGGCAAACCTCATTTGGTAGACGAGAGCATAGGGCTATCTATTTCGCACGCTAAGGGTTATGCTGCTGCAGCTATAAACCTCAATGGCCCCATAGGTATTGATATTGAACACGAGCGTGAGCAGGTGCTCAAAATCGCTCATAAGTTTGTTCATTCCAGCGAACGCAAATGGGTAGATGGGGATATTAATCGCCTAACCCGGGTATGGAGTGCCAAAGAGGCTTTGTACAAATTGCACGGCCGAACTCAGTTAATCTTTGCAGAACAACTCATCACTAAGAACCTGGACAGGCCCTACGGTGAAGGAAAAATTATTGAGAGAGATGAGGGAGTATCTCTATACAAGCTTTTTCTGCCGGCAGACACTCCTTTGACTACGGTTATTGCTTACTGATTTTCTTTGCTGGCTTCTATAATGGAGAGCATCTGCTGCACTTCATTGACCTTGTCATTATTACCCAGTTTTTCATGAGCATTCATGAGATTGCGTAACACTCTGGCAATAATGTCCAGATTAGTACAAGGCTCATAGAATTTTTCGTTCGGAGGCAACCTCAGGTTAGTGATGTACTCATCAATTTCTTTTTTAGAAAACACCAAGCCTCTGTTAAAGGCATTGATGTAGAACTGCACATCGCCTTGCTTGTAAGTCATTACAAACAAATTGGGCAGATTGACTCCATAAATTGGCATTTTTAGCTTTTGAGCAACCAACATATAGATTATGCAAAGCGATATAGGATTACCTTTTCGGGTTTGCAACACCACATTGAGCATGGAGTTTCCTGGCGAATGAAAGTTCTTAGTGTTTGCTCCAAACTTCAGCTTATTGAACATTACCGAGTTGAGCAGCTTTACCTGGTCTACAGGGTGTAAATCCGTCTTAAACTCTAACCAGGCGTCATAATAAATTTGTTCTACTTCTTTACTGAGTTGCTCTAATTCCAGATCGGGGTACTGATAGGTATTTATCAGCCACATACCTTCCAATAAGTCGTGGTTTCCCTGAACCTTCCAGGCATAGAGCTTTTCTTTTGTTAACTCAAACTGCAGGTTGTGCACCAACTCTTCTATGCGCTTTTGCACCACCGGGTTAAAGCTATTTTCCCATTCAAACTCCAGGTAAGGAATAATGTAGGTTCCCAAGGCCATGATTCTATTCTCCACATGCTGAACCACCTCCACATCGTCATCGTCTAACAATGACACCAATGCCTTGAGCTCACTATTGTTTAAATGATTTGTCTCTTCCATACTTATGTCTGAATCACTCCTACATTAAATGCTTCTTTAATGGGGGCATGATTAGCAGCTTCTATTCCTTTAGATATAATTTTTCGGGTGTCTTTGGGGTCAATAATACCGTCTACCCACAAACGGGCGGCAGCGTAATATGGGCTCATTTGCTCATCATAGCTAGCCTTTATTTCATCGAGTAGTTTCTTTTCTTCCTCCTCACTTATCTCTTTACCTTGGGCTTTTAGTGTAGATACTTTTATCTGAAGCAAGGTTTTGGCCGCAGAAGCTCCACTCATTACCGCTATTTGTGCGGTCGGCCAGGCATAAATGAGGCGTGGATCATAGGCTTTGCCACACATGGCATAGTTGCCTGCTCCAAATGAATTGCCTGTAATAATGGTGAACTTAGGTACTACCGAATTAGCCATTGCATTGACCATTTTAGCGCCATCTTTGATAATACCACCGTGTTCGGCACGGCTGCCTACCATAAATCCGCTTACATCCTGCAAGAACACCAAAGGAATTTTCCGCTGATTGCAATTCATTATAAATCGAGCGGCCTTATCGGCAGAGTCAGAGTAAATCACTCCTCCCATTTGCATTTCGCCTTTTCTCGACTTAACCACAACCCGCTGATTGGCTACAATTCCAACAGCCCAACCATCAACTCGGGCATAGCCACATACTATGGTTTGGCCATACTTCTCTTTGTATTCATCGAACTCCGAGCCATCTACCAGGCGAGCTATAATTTCGCGCACATCGTATGGCTTCACCCTGTCTTGAGGCATTATTCCATAGAGTTCATCGGGATCTTTCTGCGGCAGCCGGGGTTCTTTTCTGTCGAAACCGGCCTTTTCAAATTCCCCAATTTTATCGAAAATGGATTTTATGTAGTCCAAACAGGCCTCATCATTTGGAAACTTGTTATCGGTTACTCCCGAAATCTCACTTTGGGTGGTTGCTCCTCCGAGAGTTTCATTATCAATATCTTCGCCAATGGCGGCCTTTACCAGGTAAGAGCCTGCCAGGAATATGGAGCCTGTTTTATCTACAATAGCTGCCTCATCGCTCATAATGGGTAAATAGGCTCCTCCGGCCACGCAACTTCCCATAATGGCAGCTACCTGAATAATTCCCATTGAAGACATCCGGGCGTTGTTTCTAAATTGCCTGCCAAAGTGTTCTTTATCGGGGAAAATTTCATCTTGCATGGGAAGAAAAACACCTGCACTATCGACCAGATAAATAATGGGCAACCGGTTTTCCATGGCTACCTCCTGAGCCCTCAGGTTCTTTTTGGCGGTTATTGGAAACCAGGCTCCTGCTTTTACAGTGGCATCGTTGGCCACAATAACACATTGACGTCCACTAACCCTTCCTATTCCTGTGACCACTCCACCTGAGGGGCATCCGCCAACTTCGGTATACATGCCGTCTCCGGCAAAAGCTCCTATTTCAACAAAATCATCAGAATCGTCAACAAGGTAGTCGATACGCTCTCGGGCAGTAAGCTTTCCTTTATCGTGCTGTGCTTTTATCTTTTTCTCTCCTCCGCCAAGTTTAACTTTCTTCAGTTTGGTATTTAACTGAAAAAGCAGCTGACGCATGCTGTCGTCATTTTTATTGAATTCTAAATCCATTTCCTTTAAGTGAGTTGCTCAATTTCTATTACGGTTTACAGGCTAAAAATAGACCTGCACCCTCAGATTTCAAACTTGAAATTGGAGCTACTGTTTTTGCACTACCTGTTTGATTTCCTACTATCGGCTGGCGGACGGTTCTTTCTGCCAAAAATAGAGAAGTGCATATAACGCTTAGGATTGTACCTCAGGTCGATCATCAGACTATCTAAATCGGCCATGGTCCGATTCAGGGTATTGTACAGGGAGTCGTTGGTAAGCAGCTTGCCAAGTGTACCATCATCAGAGTTGAGTCGGGCAAGGAAGCTCTGCGTAGAATAAAGCACCGAATCGATTCGTTCCAGCCTGCTCTCCACATCAACCGCATTGAGCTTTTCGCCCAGCTTTTTGTATTCGTCCATTAGAGGCTTTACACCTCCCATGGCCGCCACGAGCGAATCTGTTACATATTCCAGCCTAAGGTTGAATTGTTCCATTGAGGCCTGGGCCAACTCGTTGGTAACAACCAGCCCATCTGAAAGTTTCTTGAAATTATCTATGGCTGCCGCAATGGTATCCGTTTTTTCAGCAAATGGCTCCAACACATTGTTTATTCTATTCACCAAGGCGGTGAGTTGATTGGCTGCCGAGAGGCCTTCCTGAGTAAGTAGTTCTGTAATACCTCCATCAATTTCTCCGATCAGCGTGTCGCCTTTTTCCAGTATCCGAGTACCTCCGGAATTCAATACCAACTGCACTTCAATTCCTCCAAGAAAATCAGGCTTAGCTAATCTGGCCAGGGTACTATCGGTGAGCTTAATGGTTTTATCTATAGCCAGCGTTACTAAAATTTCATTGTACTGTTCGTTAGAAAAACGCCTCTCTATTACGCTTCCTACATCAAGACCATTGAGAATAACCCTGTCACCCTTGTTGAGCCCACTTACATTGGGATATTTCACATAGTATGTGGTAAGCGGAGAAAAGACATCGAGCCCTCTAAGGTAATTAAACCCAATGTAGAGCGATGCTGCCATGAGCACTACAAAAAGACCAACTTTGAATTCTTTACCTTTAGCCACTAGTTATCTAACGTTTTCTGATACTCGAAATAGTCGCGAATAGCCCTGAAAATGGCCGAAGCAATATACTCCTGAACCTCAGGGGTAGAAAGCTCTCGCTCTTCTTTCGGGTTGGTAAGATAACCTATTTCTATTAAAACACTTGGCATTGCTGTGTTCCAAAGTACCCAAAGACTCGATTGCTTTACCCCTCTGCTGTGTCTGCCCGCACGCTTAGAAAACTGCTCCTCAATGTTTTGCGCTAACAAAATGCTGTTTTCCTGAAATGCTTCCTGCATAATTTCGAACATAATATTTACCTCCGGGGCATTGGGGTCGAACCCCTGATAAAGCTCTTTATAGTCTTCTTCCAGAAGAATTACAGAGTTCTCACGCTTTGCTACTTCAAAGTTTCTTCCTTCGTTTTTGGTTCCCATCACGTAGGTTTCAGTACCGTAAACATGAGAGTTGCCGGCAGGCATGGCGTTCGCATGTATAGACACAAACAAGTCGGCCTCCATATTGTTGGCTAGCGTGGCACGAACTTTGGGGTGACTGTACTCATCTTTTTTGCGGGTAAAAATCACCTCAATGTCATCGGTATATTTTTCAAGATATTCTCCCACTTTAAGAGTAACGGCCAAAACCACATCCTTTTCCAAAAGTTTGGAACCTCTTGTACCGGAGTCTTTCCCACCATGTCCGGGGTCTAAAACTACCTTATACTTCTTTTTGGCCGTTTGTGCGGGCGAAACAGTCGGGCATACCACCAGAAGTGTTAAAAGAACTAAAGGAATCAGATAAAATTTCACTTCGATGCGCATGAAACGGCTGATTGAGATAACTTTACGCAAAAATCTTAAAAATTCGGAAAAACCGAAATTCAGCGTGTTTTCAAACGGGAAAATATTCTTCATTGTTTTAGCCATACTCTGTACTTCTTCTTTGAAGGCTCAGTTTATAAGAGCCGGACAAGAAAGTAGACAAAATCGTGCCGAAGCCGAACAACCGGTTAAAAACGACACCGTACCGGGTATTTCCGATTCGCTACAGGTTGTGGTTGGAGGGATTCAAACCACCATTAAATACTACGCTGAAGACTCCATCATCACCAAACTGCTTACCAACCAAACCTACCTCTACGGAAACGCTAAAATTGAATATGGTAATATAAAGCTGGTTGCAGAAAGAATAACCATAGATAAAAACAAGAACGAGCTAATGGCCACCGGTATTCAGGATTCGCTGGGCAACTGGGTGGGCAGACCAATTTTTCAGGATGGCCCTGATATTTTCGATACCGAAGAGATTCGCTACAATTTTGAAACACAAAAGGCCATAATTAAAGGTGTGGCCACCAAACAGCAAGATGGCCATTTGCGCGGCAGTGTAGTGAAAAGAAATGCCGATCAGAGTGCGTACATAAAGGACGGCAAATTTATACCCTGTCTGGACGACCCTGATGCAGGCACCTACATTAAGTCTTCAAAAATTAAAATTAACCCGGGTAAAAATGTAATAACAGGCCCTTTTCTGTTGTATGTAGGTGACATACCCACTCCCCTGGGGCTTCCCTTTGGTTATTTCCCGGACACGCAAGAATCTACCTCTGGCATTCTGTTTCCTAAATATGGAGATGAACGAAGAAGAGGGCTTTTTCTAAAAGAAGGAGGCTATTACTTTGCCTGGAACGATAATATTCACACCGCAGTTACAGCCGATTATTACTCCAAAGGAAGCTGGGCTACTCGTATTCGATCGGTATATAAGCAACGCTATAAATTCAGTGGGCAGTTTGACCTTACCTATAATCGCAACATTACACCCGACTATGAAGTAGATGCCTTGGACTCTAAGGACTTTTGGGTTTCTTGGTCTCACCGACCCGACTCCAGAGGGCGCAACGGGCGTTTTTCGGCCAGTGTAAACGCAGGAACAAGCACCTACAATCAGAACAACCTGGGTACCGTTAACCTTCAGAACAATATACGGTCGGAGTTTAGGTCGAATGTGCAGTATAGTGGGGTAATACCTCGCTCACCATTTAGCTATTCCTTTAGTGCCCGCCACAACCAAAACGTACAGACTGGGATTATAGACATTTCATTACCGGAAATGTCGCTGAACATGAACCGGGTATACCCTTTGCAAAATTCAGACATTGACCTTTTAAAAAGGTTCAACTTTGGCTGGCGATTTAATGCATCGAACCAAATCACAAACATTGTAAGACCCGGAAGTGCGGGTTTTCAAATTGCCAACAAAGCTGAGGCAAACGACACCATTGCCGTTGGTTTTGACACTTTAGGAGAACTACTGGACAATGCAAAGAACGGTGCCCGACACAACATCGATGTTTCCACCTCCTTTTCGGCACTAACCTACCTTAACTTTTCGCCTTCTTTTCAAATAGAAGAACTCTGGTATCTGGAAGAACTGCAATATGAATTTCTCGAAGACCAGAATGCTGTGAGAATAGACACCATCAATGGTTTTTCCAGATCGATGACTTATTCGGCCGGTATTGGAATGACCACCCAGCTTTATGGCATGTTCAATTTCAAGAGAAGTCGCAGGGTTGAAGCCATCCGCCATATCATGACTCCTTCAGTTTCTTTTAGCTACAGGCCTGATTTTAGCGATCCAAAGTATGGCTATTATCAGCTCGTACAAACCGACACCACCGGAGGGGGAAGATTCCGATTGCTTTCTAAATACGATGGTTTCCGCTTTGGTACACCAAGTCTGGGAGAGTCTGCTGCCTTAGGTTTTTCGCTCAATAACAAATTTGAAATGAAAGTAAAGAGCGACACAGCCAAGTCGGAGAAAGTAGCCTTACTGGAAAGCCTTAATTTACAGGGTTCTTATAACTTCTTAGCCGATTCATTCAGGCTATCCCCCATTCAAATTACTGCCAGAACCACCCTTTTCGATAGAAAACTAAACATCAATATGGGGGCCACGCTCGATCCTTATGCCTATTTGCCCGAAACCTCTGAAGGCGTAACCACTTTACGGCCTGTTGATGTACTGGCCATTCGATCCGGCCAGGGGCTGGGCAGAATCACAAGTGCCCGATTCTCCCTTTCCACCAACCTTAATTCGAAGGCTTCGGCCCCTATGGGAGGTGGTGGACGCTTTGGTGGCGAGAGTATTGGTGTTGGAGATTTCGGGGGTGATGGCTTTGGCAACAATAATGAGAACGAATATGGCTCGTTAAACGATGGTGGTGGTGCACTGGCAGCCCAAATGGGTGAATATTTTTATGACCCAAATGCCTATGTGGATGTGGAAATTCCCTGGAACATTCGGTTGAGCTATGACTACAGTTATCGCTGGACACCCACTAACCAGGTAACACGCCAGTCGGTAAAGGCTCATGGACAGGTGGCTCTTACTCCAAAATGGCAAATCACATATAATACCGGCTACGATTTCTTCGAAAAAGAATTCACCACCACTTCTATTGGTTTGTATAGAGACTTAGGTTGTTGGGAAATGCGAGGCAACTGGATTCCATTTGGTGCCTTTACTTCTTATACTATCGATATTCAGATTAAGTCTTCCGTACTGAAAGACCTGAAAATAAGCCGCAGAAGAAGCCAGTTTGAAAACAACCGAGGTGGATTCTCCTCTTTCTAATGCTACATTTCTTTTAAAGGACTGCGGTAAAAAAAATCCTCTCAAAGACTGCGACCTTATTTGGTCCGGTACTTTAAGAGGATCTTTAGAATTGTTGTAGCGATTAGGCTACCGGCTCTACTGTAAGTGCATCGTTAGTCTTTTGCACTTTGGCCAACCCATTGCGGGTCAATTCTTTTATGGCTTTATCCCATTTCTTGTTAGAAAGCCCGGTACTCTCTTTAAATACATTAAGATCGGTAACACCCGCAGCCTTCAGAGCATCCAGTACTCCTTTTGCGTCTTCGCTCAACTCCACAGACACCTTCTTTTCAGGTTTCATCTGAGGGAAGAACAATACATCTTGTATGGAGTTGGAGTTGGTCATAATCATGGAAAGTCTATCAATGCCTACTCCCAAGCCGGCCGTTGGTGGCATTCCATACTCCAGTGCGCGCAAGAAGTCTTCATCTAAAACCATGGCCTCATCGTCTCCACGCTTGCCAAGCTCCAGCTGCTCTTCAAAGCGCTTTCTCTGGTCTATCGGGTCGTTCAATTCAGAGAATGCATTGCAAATTTCCTTTCCGTTACAAATAGCCTCAAAACGCTCTACCAGTCCTTCTTTGGTTCTGTGCTTCTTGGCCAAAGGAGACATTTCTACCGGATAGTCGGTAATAAAAGTTGGCTGAATGAGCTTTGGCTCGCAGTGTTCACCAAAAATCTCATCGATGAGTTTTCCTTTGCCCATGGTATCGTCCACCTCAACCTTTAGTTCCTTGGCCGTCTTTCTCAATTCATCTTCGTTCATTTGAGAAATATCAACCCCGGTAAAGTGTTCTATAGCCTCAAACATGGTAAACCTCTTCCATGGCCTCTGGAAGTTGATCTTATGCTCTCCTACTTGCACCTCGGTGGTTCCATGAAGGTCCAGCGCCACCTTTTCAATCATTTCCTCCACCAAATCCATCATCCAATTGTAGTCTTTATAAGCTACATAAAGCTCTACCTGGGTAAATTCGGGGTTGTGGAAACGCGACATCCCTTCGTTTCTAAAGTCTTTAGAGAACTCAAATACACCATCGAAACCTCCTACTATAAGCCTCTTTAAGTATAGCTCATTGGCTATTCTCAAATAAAGAGTCATATCGAGCGTATTGTGATGGGTTTTGAACGGTCTGGCGGCAGCTCCACCATACAGGGGCTGAAGAATGGGAGTTTCTACTTCCAGATACCCTCTATCGGCCAGGAAGTTGCGCATAGAATTTACCAATTGCGTGCGCTGTACGAAGGTCTTTTTTACGTGCGGGTTTACTACTAAATCAACATACCGCTGACGGTAACGTTGTTCAGGATCGGTAAAGGCATCATGCACTTTGCCTTCGGCATCTGTTTTTGGTAATGGAAGTGGCTTCAACGATTTGGCCAAAACCTTGAGCTCAGTAACGTGTACTGAAATTTCTCCCACCTGGGTTTTAAAAGCGTAGCCCTTAATGCCTATAAAATCTCCTATGCCCAATACCTTTTTAAATACGGTATTATAGAGTGTTTTATCGTCTCCCGGGCAAAGGTCATCTCTCCTCAGATACACTTGAATTCTGCCCTCAGAATCTTGCAGTTCAGCAAAAGATGCTGAACCCATAATTCTTCGGCTCATAATGCGTCCGGCAAGGCTTACCTCTTTGTACTGCTCAGGATTTTTTTCGAAATTCTGCTTTATCTCTTTGGTATAGGCAGTAACCTCGAATGTTTCTGATGGATAAGGATTAATGCCTAGTTGCTCTAGTTCCTCCCTTTCTTGTCTTCTTTGTATCTCCTGTTCGCTTAGTGCTTGCATGACGCTTCAAAATTTTGGAGCGCAAAGTTAATGATTCAACAGGATAATACGAACAGACTCAGGCAGAACTAAAATTTATCCTGATGGCCTAGTTGTTTCTTAAATAATTTTCTTCGGCTCATCTCCTTTCTTAGCAAGCTAAGCTCTCTTCCGCTTTGCCCTTTCACCGAGGTGTTTTCATTGGCTCTTCTAATAAGGTATGGAATAGTTGCTTTTAAAGGACCGTACGGCACATACTTTATTACATTATAACCTGCATCGGCCAAGTTGAACGAAATATGATCGCTCATGCCATATAGCTGACTAAAGTATATACGGTGGTCATTCTTTTGCAAGCCAAACTCGTCCATAACAAGAGTGAGTTTGTAGTTAGAAATTTCGTTGTGGGTACCACAGAAAAGACCGATCTGGTGGATATTTTCTACGCAATACCTTACCGCCAGATCAAAATCCCTGTCGGTTGCTTCTTTGTTGGGTTGAATAGGATCTTTATAGCCCAACTCTTCAGCCCGATCGCGTTCTTTCTCCATGTAGGCTCCGCGAACCAATTTAGCCCCCAACCGGTAGCCGCTATCAACGGCCTGCCTGTGCATACTTTTTAGGTTATCGAGCATGCTATGGCAGTACATCTGAAAAGTATAATAGATGAGTGCTTTTTCGCGGTTGTAGATACTCATCATTTTCTGAGATATCTCATCAATTGGCTTCTGAATCCAGGTTTCTTCGGCATCAATCAATACAGAAACATCCTTTTCATAGGCCAGACGGCAAATTCTGTCTACCCTATCAAAGACACGGGCGTAAGCAGCCTCCTCTTCCTGAGTAAGTTTTTCTCCGGCATGAATTTTTTCGAGCAGATCGAAAGAAGCCAACCCCGTTACTTTAAAGGCCGAAAAACGGATATATTCCATTTCCCCTGCCCTCTCTATGGTGCGAAGTATCTCATTGGTTGTCTGGTCGAATCCCTCTTCAGACTTTTCTCCTTCTACTGAGTAGTCGAAGATGGCCCCTATTCCAAAAGCTGCCAGTTCGTTGGAGGATCTTTGGCAGCCATCGAGCGTTTCTCCTCCGCAAAAAATATCGAAGATGGTAGATTTTATGAGCTTCTTTACAGGAAGCCCGGTGGCTAGTGCAAACTTGGTAAGGCTTGTACCCAATTTTACCAACCATGGCCATTGCATGGTAGAAAAAATGAAATGACGTTTTTTGAGAGCTTCATCAGTTTTAGCACGAAAAGCCACTTCCAGCTCATCAAAATCAACAAACTTCTTTAGTTCCATAGGCGATTTTCGGTCGGCAAATATAACAACAAACCAATACCTTTCTACATTTGTTAAGGCTCTGTAAAACAGGAATAGAATGGTTGTGCGCGAACTTAAAGACTGGTACCCTCAATACAATAAACCTTTGCTTATTTCAGGCCCTTGCAGTGTAGAAACGGAGGAGCAACTGAGAAACAGTGTTCTCCCTATTATTGATAAGGTAGACTTTGTTCGGGGTGGTATTTGGAAACCCAGGACTCGCCCGGGGAATTTTGAAGGACATGGCGAACGCGCATTGCAATGGGTACAAGCCCTTAGAAAGGAGACTCCTTTTAAATTTGCCATGGAAGTAGCTACTCCCGAACATGTTGAGCTGGCTCACAAGTATGAAGTAGACTTGGTTTGGATTGGTGCCCGAACCACCGTAAACCCTTTTAATGTGGCAGAACTTGCCGAGTCGTTTAAGGGTTCGGAACTACCCGTTTTTATAAAGAACCCCATTCATGCGGAACTGTCGCTCTGGAAAGGAGCGCTAGAGCGCTTCTCCAAAGCGGGAGTAAGTAAGCTAGGAGCCATACACCGGGGCTTTCATAGCTACCAGAAAAACAAATACAGAAATGTGCCCATGTGGCAAATACCTCTAGATCTGAAGAGTGAGTTTCCGGAGTTGCCACTCTTGTGTGACCCCAGCCACATTGCGGGCGATCGTGGACTGGTTGCTGAAATTGCCCAACGAGCGCTAGACCTCAACTATGACGGGCTAATGATTGAGTCGCACTGCAAGCCTGATGCGGCCTGGAGTGATGCCGCCCAACAAATTGCCACAGCCAACCTTCCTGACCTTATCAATGGTTTGTTGCTACGAGACGATGTGTTTACTAAAGAAAACATCATTAACCAACTGGAGCTCATTCGAGAACAAATAGATCAGGCCGACCGTGAACTGCTGGAGGCTTTGAATCTGCGCATGAACCTGGTTGAAAAAATTGGTGAGTTTAAAAAAGAAAATAACGTAGCCATTTTTCAACTTAGCCGCTGGAAAGAAATTTTTCAGTCGAGACAAGAATGGGCCGATCAGCTAAACCTTGATCGCCAGTTTGTAGTAGAAGTGTTAAGATTATTACACCAACAGTCAGTGAAAACGCAGACTGAGGTGTTCAACAAAAAAGAACAAAACCTAAATTTACCTAATGACTGACTTGGGACTACTCGGTCCGGAAAACACCTTTCACGATCTGGCAAGAAAGCGCTTCTTGCCTCACCTTAGTTTTGCCTATTTTCAAAACTTTGAAACCATCTTTAAGGCATTGAAAGAGGGTCAAATAAAACAGGCTCTCGTTGCCCTCAGAAACTCACACTCCGGTCAGGTGGGCAATAATCTCGAAACCATACGCCAAAGAGGGCTTCAATTGATAGAGGAATTTGAGCTGCCGGTAAATCTGTGTTTGGGGAGTCTAAAACCAAACACGATAAAGAGCATTCGCAAGGTTTTTTCGCACCCCATGGCCATTAAAGAAACCACACATTTCTTTTCTAAATACAGTCATATAAAGTTCATTGCCAGCTCGAGTACGGCCGGAGCCATAGACGAACTTAAGAATAGCCGCGACTCTCAGGCAGCCGTTATTAGCTCAAAAGAGGCCTTAGAGTCTCAGGGCTTACTTATTATTGCCGGGGGCATTCAGGATGAAAAGCATAACACCACCACTTTTGGTTTGATCAGGGCCTAGACAATCGTTTTCCGATTTTTTTTCAAATAATGTTTTCTTTAGAAAACTAAGATGAATATGTTTAGGCCATGAAAACATTGTTCGCGGCTTACTTTTACTTTTTTTACTTTATCGAAAAGGTGAGGTGAACCGCAGCTTATTAAGAAAAAATTAACTTATCACATAGGCCCGGTTCACACGAACCGGGCTTTTTATTTTTAAAAAGTCATGGAAATTGTAGACATCAAAGACTGGGGGTTGGGGCTATCGGAGCACACATTGATAGCCGGACCTTGCAGCGCAGAAAGCCCCGAACAAATTGAGGCTATTGCCCGCGGACTAAAAGGAAGCCCTGTGGAAATGTTTAGGGCAGGCGTTTGGAAGCCCAGAACCAGACCCGGTTCTTTTGAGGGTATAGGCACCGATGCCCTGGAGTGGCTGAACATTGCCAAAGACATACTCAATGTACCGGTTACGGTAGAGGTAGCCAACACAGCTCATGTAGAAGCCGCCCTTAAAGGTGGAGTAGACGTGTTATGGATTGGTGCCAGAACCACCGTAAACCCATTTTCTGTACAAGAAATATGCGACTCTCTAAAAGGAGTAGATATTCCAGTTATGGTTAAAAACCCCATTAACCCCGACTTGCAGCTTTGGCTGGGTGCTTTTGAAAGGCTCAATAAGGTAGGCATTAAAAAACTAGCGGCCATACATCGCGGCTTCTCCGACCCATACGAAAAGCGTTACCGAAACAAACCTGAATGGAGTATGCCCATTCACTTAAAGCGTATGATGCCGGGCATTTCGGTGGTTTGCGACCCAAGTCATATTTGTGGCACCAGAGAAATTATAGCATCGGTGAGCCAGCGAGCCATCAATTTCGGATTGGATGGACTAATGATAGAAACTCATCACGACCCCGATAAGGCCTGGAGCGATGCCAAGCAGCAGGTGACGCCTGAAATGCTGAAGATCATTTATGAAAACCTGAACTTCCGAGAATCCATTGATAAACATCCAGAAGCTATTACTGAACTGGAGCAACTTCGGCAAAAAATAGACCTTCTCGATGGTCAGATCATAGAGTTACTGGCCGATAGGTTTCAGATAATAAAGCAAGTGGGTGATTACAAAAGAGATCATAACCTGGCGGTATATCAGCCGGGAAGGTGGCAAGAAGTAATGGAGTCCAGAATAAGAACAGGCATGAAGAAAAACATGACCGAAAAATTCATGAAAAGTTTATTATTTGCCATTCATGAAGAATCAGTTAAAATGCAGGAAGCACAGCTCAAAGAAGTGAAGACTTCTGTAAAAATATGAGTATACAAATCGATGATATCAGTTTAAGCCTACCCTCGTTTTTCAACCAAAGCAAACATTCGCAGATTGCTGTTTTGGTAGATGAAAACACAAGGGCTCATTGCTACCCAAAAATTAAATCATTATTGCCCGAGCATCAACTTATTGAGGTAGCATCGGGCGAGATAAATAAAAATCTGCAAACCTGCGAGCACATATGGAAAGAGCTCACCAGGCACCAGTTCGACCGCAAGGCCCTGCTGGTTAATCTGGGGGGCGGAGTAATTGGCGATATGGGTGGTTTTTGTGCCGTAGCTTATAAAAGAGGGATCGACTTTATCAACATTCCCACTACCCTGCTGGCTGCTGTAGATGCCAATATTGGTGGTAAACTGGGTATCGATTTTCATGGTTTTAAAAACCACCTGGGCTTTTTTCAGGATCCACTACATGTATTCATTGACCCGATTTTTCTGGAAACTTTGCCCGAACGCGAGCTTAGATCCGGTTTTGCCGAGGTGGTAAAGCATGGTTTAATAGCCGATGCCGACTATTTTGAAAAGGTGAGTTCAAAAGGGCTTAAGCAAGAGAATTGGAATGCTGTAATTGCTCACAGTATTCATATTAAGGATGCGGTAGTAAAAGAGGACCCCAAAGAGAGAGGTCTTCGCAAAATCTTAAACTTTGGCCACACCATAGGGCATGCCATTGAAAGCTACTACCTGCACACAGAAAACAGGCTACTCCATGGCGAAGCTATTGCTATAGGAATGATATGCGAAAGCTACCTCTCCGGTAAATTATTGGGTTTATCGGATAGTGCTGTCAAAACTATTTCTCAAACCTTAAAAGGTATTTATCCGGAACTAAGAATAGAAAAAAGACATTTTACAAGCATCATTGAACTGATGTACCACGACAAAAAGAATATCAACAACTTCCTCAATCACTCATTACTCTACGAAATAGGCCGGGCAGGTTACGATATTGCCGTAGACGAAAAAGATGTAATGGACTCATTGTTTTACTACTCCAAAACCTAAACTCCTTGGACACCAAAAAACTACCACATAGCCCCAAATTAAAATCAGTTGATATACCTCTTGAGGCTTCTAAAAGTGAGAGCAATCGGGCCCTTATAATCAACGCCATTTCGGGCAACCGTTCGGTAATCAGAAACCTGTCGAATGCCAGAGATACGCAAACGATGCTTCGCTTACTGAGCTCAGAAGAAACAACGCTCGATGTGCTTGATGCAGGCACCACCATGCGTTTTCTAACAGCCTATTCTATATTGGGAGAACAGCCCAAAATACTTACGGGCACCGAACGTATGCAGCAAAGGCCCATTCATATATTGGCCAAATCGCTCAAACAACTCGGTGCCAAAATCAAGTACCTCAACGAAGAAGGCTTTCCTCCCTTGCGCATAAAGCCACTGGAGCATCAGAAAACAAATCGATTGAGTATTAGAGGCGATGTGAGTAGTCAGTTTATATCGGCCTTGTTGATGATAGCTCCCGCATTGCCCCAAGGGCTTAGTCTGGAACTGAAAGGCAAAGTTGGCAGCCGTCCTTACATTCAGATGACATTGGACATGATGCGTCTCTTTGGTGTACAGTCTAACTGGACCAACAACACCATAGAAATTGCTCCACAGAGCTACGGAGAATACCCTTATGTGGTAGAGTCTGACTGGTCTGGGGCTAGCTACTGGTATAGCTTTGTCGCCCTGGCCGATGAGGCTAAAATAAAGCTACTGGGCCTACGGCAGAAGTCGCTACAGGGCGACATAGCCATTGTGCGGATTATGAACCAGTTAGGTGTAATGAGCACTTTCGAAGATGATGGGGTGGTGTTGGAGAAAATTCCGCATCAGGAAGAGTTGGAGTTCGATTTCTCTGATTGTCCGGATCTTGCACAAACGGTTGCTGTAGTTTGTGGCATAAAAGGAATCCACTGCCGCATGACCGGCCTGGAAAGCCTCCGAATCAAAGAAACAGATCGAATTAAAGCCCTCAAAAAAGAGCTCAAAAAATTTAAGATTAAACTCAAAGAAGTTGAAGAAGGCCTCTGGGAGGTGAAATCGAAGTATCAGCCAAGTGAAGAGATTATAGCAATTGAAACCTATGACGACCATCGCATGGCTATGGCCTTTGCGCCCATAATGACCCGACAGCCAATAATCATTCACAACCCCTCGGTAGTGAATAAATCATACCCTGGTTTTTGGGAGCATGTGGAGATGGTAACCCTTTAGATTCCTTAAAGCATCAAAAACGAATGACTATTTGAGGGTATTTAATGCATTGCTTTCAAAACACCTAAAATCTCTTCAACTAACTCATCGAAATCGGTATGTGAATCATACTGTCTAAGTATTTCCCGATTTCTATTTATGATATAGGTATTATTGAGTAATGCGATATCTTTATTCTCCTCATAAAAATTATTATCTAAGTCGATAATGACATAATTAGCAAGCTCAAAAAGATTTGTGTTATAAGTAAAAAGGTCGACATTATTTGTTGTTCCGATAGCTTTAAAATACAAATCCCTAAAATCATAATGAGAATCAAGAATACTTTTGAAACTCTTAATTCGATGAAAGCAAAGGCTGCAATCGCCATCAAAGTAATAGATTAACCCTAGCTTATTGCTTGGTATTATAAATTCTTGGGGAAGATTTAATACTTGGTTCTCGCTACCTGACTTATACTGATTACAACCTGACAAACAATGAATGAGCAAAAAGAATAAAATAGCAAACTTTAGCCTTCTCATTTGTTCAAGTCGTATTTAACAACAGCCACTTCATTCCCATCTTCAGGAGACTCAAGAGTTAAGCCATAAAGGATATTTTTCTCCCAATCGATATCAAACGCATAGATTGGAATGTTTAATTTGAATCTAATTAATGGCTCCAGTTTATAATTAAACAGAAACAGTTCATCTTGATGGAAACCCTGTTCAGAAGTGTTTTTCCCATCAAAAAGAACATAAATCATATTATTGCCCAAAACCGGATATGTGTAAGCATCTCTGGAATCCTTAAGGGGAGCCACCATACTCCCCCCTCCACCAACAGACTTAGTTTCTAAAAGAGGATCGAATAATTCAGGACCACGAGCTGACGATATCAAATTGAAATCGGAATCATAAAGCTCAAGATAGTCCGTATATGCATGTGCTAAAGCAAAGTATTCTGCTTCCGGATCTGTATTCATAAAGGCCATAAACACCTGTGACTTAAATTGAGGGCTTTGTTGCGGGTAATCAATCTCAGGATAAAAACCACCTTCTTTAATGATGGCAGCATCTTCTAAACTTAGTTTATATAGCCTATTTTCTTCATTCCCAGATAACGAGCTTATTAAATCAATGACGTGTCCCTTTCGGTCAATTTTTGGATAGTAGGTTTGGAGTGAGTCTAATTCAATCGTATTCTTAGGCATTAAAGATTTCTCTCCAATGGTTTTTTCCAGATCGTATACGTCAATCCTTTTTTGAATCATATCGTGTATGTATAGCTCATTTTTAGAATGACTCAACTGAACATCTGTCGCATTGAGCATTTCGCCCGGACCCTGCCCTTTTGAAACAAGCTCATTGATTAATTTCTTACTCCTTATATCATATACTTGCAACCATTTACTATGACTAGCAGTAGTTATGTACATCCGCTCCTTAGCACCATCAACCTTTATTCTGAGTGGAAGCTTCAAAGAATCCAAAGCAATCACATCTCCAGAAAGATTCAATTCATATTCAAAATCTGAGTAAGCAAATACTCCCTTTATACCTGACCCCTCTTTTTGTGCACTACTATTACCTTCGAAAGAACACGACAATAGTATAAAGACGATTACTGTTAAATATTTATTCATAGGAAGACCTAAGGGATTTACCCTTAGGCTTTATTGATAATGTTTATTAAAAAAATTATTGCGGTTCTGGCTTAGGTGTTTTCTGCGGACAAGTCAGAGTATGCCCTGTTGTATAAACAATTTCACAACTTTTCAATAAATCAGTATCACAAAACCTAGTACAATCTTCGATACATCCACAAGCATTGCCATCACCATTGAATGCCTGAAGTCCCAAAACTGACATTAGAATTAAAATTAGGGCTACTACAAGCCTCTTAGCTTTTTTCATAATTTATTTTTTTTATACTGTAATTAACAAAAATTTAGAATACACAACCTCATGAAAATCATTCAAAAAGATAACCAAGTACATATTTAAATGAATTCAAACAAAAATGAAGACAACCCAAGTTAATTTATTTATACTATATATCCAAATATATCACATTGATTTATAGTGTAAAGGGAATTGCAATTCTATATGGACCGCAAAAAGGATAGAACCCTAGTCTATGACGACCATCGCATGGCTATGGCCTTTGCCCCCATAATGACCCGGCAGCCAATAATCATTCACAACCCCTCGGTAGTGAATAAATCATACCCTGGTTTTTGGGAGCATGTGGACAAAATAAGGTTAGAAAAATAAATGATTAAAAAAGAGGAACAGAGTTCCTCTTTTGTTGCCTTTAATATGGTTCGGTTGAACAATACTCCTTGCCGTTACCACAATCAATCCAAAATGACTGCTGTTCTGTACTCCAGCCCCCTGAGCAATGAGGGCTTGTTCCTACACAACAAGCCAGACCGTTTTCACAATTTCTTACACATTCTCCTGGATCATCGGCTATACATTTCCCTGGTCCTTGTCCGAAAGAGCTAAAGCCGAAGAAAATCATGACTAAGGAAAAGACCGATAGCGTAATTTTTCTTTTAATTTTTCTCATAATTTATTGTTTAAATGTATTTATAAAATTTGCAGAGTCCTCACTCTGTTCAATTCCTGCTAATGGAAAAAATGCATCTTTAATCTCACCCTCTTCATTCAAATTGATCATGAAGGGTGTCATAAAGCCATTGTAACTTTGATCGATTTTATGATATGAATGAAGATTTGCGTATTTACTATTTTCCAAAAGAGGTTTAAAATTATCAGTATACTCTCCTTCGTAGATATTATAATAAAAAATTTCAGAATCGGGTATATTAAAAAAGACTTCATCCATCATCTTAACTGCTTTAAAAATACAGGTGTTGCAGTCTAAAGAGTTATACACCAAAATCATTGTATTTGTACTCCATCCATTCTTGTTTGGTGTAAGTAAAAACTTTTCACCTTTCAGTCTTTTTCTATAGTTCTCTGCCCGATCAGTTATTCTATCAAATTGCACTTCACTTTGACTCAATTTTTCTGATGAATTAGTCTGACAGCAATTTGTTAAAGTAATTAGCACGCAACATAAAATTGCCTTAATCAAATCTTTCATATCAGTCAATTTGAAACTTCATTAATTCTGCACCAGCTTTCTCAAAAGCATACAGGATATTCTCATCTACAGCGATTTCGTAGAAAAAGGAATTTGGCACATCAAGTTTAAGAACCCTATCAAAAGTCAGCTTATCTCCCTTTGCATTTATAACTATTATTTCGTTAGAAGCTAGCGCCTTATTGTTTCCTATGAACAATAAATATATGGTGTCCTCAAACGATGTAATATCTCTATAGTAATCAAATTGCAAAGTATATTTTCGTCTCGGATTTTGTTTTAAAAGTTCATCGTATACTCTTGACCTAAAACCCAAAAATTCACTCAAATCTAAACTATCAAGAACTTCCCCTTTAGAACTAAAAAGCTGTACAAAAGGTCTAGATGACCAAACTGAAGCCACTTTCCCATCTTTTAGAGCGAGAATATTTTGACTATTGATAGATCGATGATGGGAATAATTCTCAAATTCTTGAACTGTACCAAAAGTCTTTACAATATCCATTTTCTTATCAAAATGAACTATTGGCTTATCTGAGCGTAAACTTGGAGCAAAAATTTCACCTGAAGGAAATATTGCTGGCTTTCTATCGTACAACATTATTAATGTGTCCTTTGGCCTCATTTTTCTTTGGAATCTCCCCTTCAAATCGAATTGTGAAACTTGTAACTTATGATTATCGAAAACGAACAAACTTTCGTTTTCAAATTGAACGAAATTTGCCCCCAAAATTTCTTCAGGACCGTATCCTCTCTCGATGTAATTTTGAACTTCGAACTTATTGTTCAAAATCAACGACTTGTTGAGCTTGGCATCGTTTATGAAAATTCGGCCATCCTTAGCAGCAATCTCTGTTATACCATCAGTAACAAACGTTGTATCATTAAATTGATTATACCTAGCCTCAACAGACAAACTAATATACTCCAACCTAGTTTTTCTTGATTCACTATTGCAGCAGGTTGCAAAAAATACAACAAAAGCAAGTCCTAATATTTTTACAACTTCTTTTTTTCTCATT
Source organism: Roseivirga sp. UBA1976 (assembly GCF_002336325.1). Lineage (NCBI taxonomy): Bacteria > Pseudomonadati > Bacteroidota > Cytophagia > Cytophagales > Roseivirgaceae > Roseivirga > Roseivirga sp. UBA1976. Next base: position 22,898 of record NZ_DDDQ01000146.1, read on the forward strand.
GTTTTACTTTACTACGAAAATATAAAATTTATTTTTTTTAAATACTCAAACCAGGGTCTAAATATTAACAATAACATAACTTACACCGAAGTTATTCTTTCAATACTTTTAGTGCATGACTAAGAAGAAAAAACTCGAAAACATCTCGATAGGCGAAGTATTTCGCAGAATTATATGGCCCAAAAGGGGCATGTTGTTATTCGGCCTGGTACTCATCTTACTACGAAGTGCCGCAACCTTAGTTCCTCCAAAAGCCACACAGTATTTAATAGATGATGTTGTGGTTGCAGGTGATGTTTCAGAATTAAAGAGGATAGTTGTTTTTGTAGTTCTTGCAATTGTTGTTCAGGCAGTTACATCCTTTATGCTTACCAGAATTTTGAGCGTTCAAGCCCAAAAACTGATAGCCAACCTCAGAGTGCAGGTTCAGAAGAAAATTCTATCACTTCCGATAAACTTTTTCGATAGCCAAAAGTCAGGAGCCCTGGTCTCTAGAATTATGACTGATGTGGAAGGTGTCAGAAATCTGGTAGGAACAGGGTTTGTTCAGTTAATAGGTGGATCAATAACGGCTGTGGCTGTATTAGTAATACTGATCTATATGAATGCTCGATTGACTGCTCTAATAGTGATCCCTATAGTCTTATTTGGCGTGATTGCCATGAAAGCATTTGGCATTTTGCGGCCTGAATTCAGAAAAAGAGGAAAGCTCAATGCAGAAGTTACAGGTAGGTTGACTGAAACTTTAAATGGAGTAAGAGTTATTAAAGGTTTCGGAGCAGAACAACAGGAAATTAAAATATTCGAAAAAGGAGTCATATCGCTATACGAAGTAGTCAAAAAAACCCTTACAGCTACAGCATTCGTATCAAGCTCTGCAACATTCCTCTTGGCTGGCGTTGCCTCAACCAGTATACTAGGACTAGGAGGATACTACATTATCAATGGAAGCATGACTTCCGGTGAACTGGTAGCCTTTATTGCCTACTTGGCCGTGGTTGTTGCTCCGGTTCTCCAAATGTCGAACATTGGTAGTCAGATTACCGAAGCATTTGCCGGGCTCGATCGTACTGAAGAAATAATGCAAACTCCGTCAGAAGAAGATGATCAAACCCGAACCGTGGCGTTGGGCCCAATACATGGAGATATTCGGTTCGAAAACGTTTCTTTTGCTTACGATGGAGATGACGATGTAATCAAAAACATATCGTTCGATGCGCCAGCAGGTTCTGTTACCGCACTGGTGGGTTCATCCGGCTCGGGCAAGTCTACCATAGCAGGTCTGGCAGCTACTTTTCTCAACCCTAGAGAAGGCCGTGTTACGGTAGACGGCACTGATCTTTCTACGGTGAAACTCAGCAGTTTTCGCGAGCAATTGGGGGTAGTGCTACAAGACGATTTCCTCTTTGAAGGAACCATCCGCGAAAACATACTTTTCCCTCGCCCCAATGCCACGGAACAACAGCTACAGGAGGCTGTGGAAGCGGCCTATGTCAAGGAATTCACAGATAGGTTTGAGAAAGGCCTCGATACAGTGATTGGAGAAAGAGGGGTGAAACTATCAGGAGGCCAACGCCAACGACTAGCCATTGCCAGGGCCATTTTGGCCAACCCGAGAATTCTCATTTTAGACGAAGCCACCTCCAACCTTGACACCGAGAGTGAATCTTATATTCAACAAAGCCTCAACGAGCTTATGAAAGGGCGCACCACTTTTGTAATTGCCCACCGGCTAAGCACCATTAAGAGAGCCGATAAAATATTGGTTATCGAAAAAGGAGAAATAGCCGAAAGCGGCACACATGATGAACTGATTGCAAAAGAAGGGCGGTACTTCCAATTATATACTTACCAAGCCCGAATTTAAAGCACAATAAATATGAAATACCTAATATCACTACTTCTGCTTAGCCTGACTTATGGAAGCCTCAAAGCACAGGACCCAAACCGTTTTGCCGAAGAAGTAAGAAAGTTTGAGAATGCAGCAGAAAAATACCCTGCCAAAAACAGAATCGTGTTTACCGGCAGTTCCAGCATCAGGCTTTGGGTAGACTTTAAATCTTACTTTCCTGAACACAACGTTATTAATACCGGCTTTGGTGGCTCTGAAACCTCCGACCTTATTTACTACAAAGATTTACTCATTTCTCAATTCAAACCCAGACAAGTATTTATTTATGAGGGAGACAATGACTTGAATTCAGGAAAATCAGAGTTGGAGGTGTTGGCCGACATTAGCTCTCTTACCCAACAGTTACTCAATGAGGGAATTGAAAGCATAGTAATCATCTCAGCCAAACCGAGTATAGCACGATGGCACCTAAAGCCAGCGTACGAAAAACTAAATGAAGCCTTAAAGCATATGGCAAACCTTAGCCCCAGAGTTCGCTTTGCCGATGTATGGAGTCCTATGCTAAAGGAAGATGGATCGCTTAAAGAAAACATCTTTCTAGACGATGGCCTTCACATGAATAAGAAGGGCTACGACCTCTGGATTAAAGTAATTGGTCCACTTTTGGTGAATCCCTAAAAATTTTCTTTCGCATACAACCCCTACAAAAAAGCCCTTTAAATCTCCTGAAGGGCTTTTTTGACTAACAACTGCGCCCGCCTGCAGATACACCAACAAAACTTTTTATGAATATATGTTGAATATTTCATATAAAGTTTTCATCTTTAATCACCGTTTCACCTAAACGTATGAAAACACTAACCGTCTACGCGCTATTGCTGGGGACGGGACTTACCACCTTGCTTTCGATTTTAGATAATCGCGAGAGCCATGTGGCCCAGTTGTCCCCAATAGCTTTAGAATCACCCTTCGATTCTAAGCTTAAAGTAGAGTTGCCCCTACCCGGCCCTGCTTTGAAAGATTCTTCGGCCACCGTCCGAAAGAAAGAGTATCACATCTATTTTGAAAATCGCTCTACCGAAGCCATTGAAGTAGCCATTCGGTATAAAAGCTATAATGGAGATTGGGAAACTTCTGACATGGTTACCCTAGCCGCAGGAGAAAAAAGACGCATGGGAGTTTCTGACGAAAAGACCTACTTCTACTATGCAGAAAACAAACGCAAGTGGAAGAAAAAGAAATGGAAGGGTTCGCATCATTTTAGCCTGGGTGAAGAAACCTCTAACAAGGTAAAGTTTATAAAGGAACAGATATGGGAGTGTTACGACACTAAAATGTGCAACGCATTTGCAGTGTTTAGGTAACGTTAAGACAGGGGGGCTTGCTGGGAGCTCCCCTTCTCTTTATTCTCATCCCCACTTTTACCTTACATCCCATACACTACTTAGGCCATCCGTATCCAATTTTTAGGTAAGCCACAGGAAGAAAATCCATTACAACGCCTGAAAATAGGCCGGAGCTTTTAGCAATCGGCTGCCATACCAGCTAAACATCTCTCCATCTACCAACCTCATCTCAACGCCAGGCAACTCATTTCTAATTTCAGACATGTGCTTTTTTTGGAAAGGGTATGGCTCCGAACTCAATAGAATAACTTCCGGGTCGAGCGCTTTAATATCTTCTACCCTCAGCTCGGGGTAGCGAGTCTCTTTCACCAGATTTTCGAACCCTGCCATCGACAGCATTTCATCAACAAAAGTATTTTTACCGGCCGCCATGTACGGATCTTTCCAGATGAGGTAAACTGCCCTTTGCTTCTTTAGCGACTGCTCCTGCAGGGGTGCAAAAGCACTAAGTACATCTACTACCAGTGCCTCAGCCTCCTTTTCCCGACCAATTAATTGCCCAATAGCCTCCATCATATCCAGCGCCTCATTGAGCGAAGCAATGTCACTCATCCAAACAGGGTATCTGGTGGCCAGCTCATTGATAAAACCCTCTTCGTTTTCTTCTTTATTCCCAATAATCAGGTCTGGTGCCAGCTTTTCGATTCTATTGAAATGAACTTGTTTTGTACCTCCTACTATGACTTTCTCTTTTCGCCAATGAGCAGGATGAATACAAAATTTGGTAATCCCAACCACCTCCTTATTCAACCTCAGGTCGTGAAGAAGTTCGGTTTGAGAAGGCACCAAAGAAACAATACGTTTGGGTATATCGGACAACTCCACCGATCGCCCCATTTGGTCGGTAAACTTCATAGAACAATTGCTGCGCCCAATGGCTTAATATTTAACGATGGTTGTGAATGGGTCAGGTTCGGGATGTTCACTCCTAAAAGTAAATAGCCGGAACTCTACTTTGATCCTACTTGAGATACCTGAAATCGTGGCCGCTTTCCAACTGAATCAAAAACTGATACATTAGTTCTATCACCTGTTCAATATCTTGCTCATGAGCTGTTTCAACAGTGGTGTGCATGTATTTTAAAGGCAGCGAAATTAAAGCAGCCGGCACCCCTTCGTTGCTATAAGCAAAAGCATCGGTATCCGTTCCGGTAGACCTGGAAGACGCACTTCTTTGATAAGGAATGTTTCTGGATTCGGCCACACCAATAAGCATGTTTAGCAGGTTATTCTGCACGGCCGGACCATAAGTTAACACCGGACCATTGCCACATTTTTGATCGCCCTGATATTTCTTCTCATACATGGGCGACTGTGTATCATGACAAACATCGGTACAAATGGCTACATGGGGCTTGATTCGTGCGGCAATCATTTCGGCTCCTCTTAAACCAATTTCCTCTTGCACGGCATTTACTATATACAAACCAAACGGAAGTTCATTGCCTTGCTCCTTTAGCTTTCTAGCCACCTGGGCAATCATATAGCCTCCAATTCGGTTGTCGAGCGCTCGGCCACACCAGTATTTTCCATTGAGTTTAAACAGCTCATCATCGAAAGTAGCTACTGTGCCCACGTGAATGCCCATATCGAGTACTTCTTGTTTCGAAGAAGCACCCACATCGATGAAAATATTCTTAAGTGTGGGGGCATTTTCATTCTCTTTTTCGCGCACGTGTATAGCTGGCCAGCCAAAAACACCCTTCACTACTCCCTTTTCCGTATGAAGGTTTACACGCTTGGAAGGAGCAATTTGATGGTCGCTGCCACCATTGCGAATCACATAGATATAGCCATCGTCCGAAATGTAATTGACAAACCAACTAATCTCATCGGCATGAGCTTCTATAACCACCTTGTATTCAGCTTCGGGGTTAATTACTCCCACCGCTGTACCGTAGTTGTCTGTAAAGTAAGTATCTGTGTATGGCTTAATGTAGTCGAGCCAAATTTGCTGGCCACTGGTCTCAAAACCGGTTGGCGAAGCATTGTTCAAGTACTTTATTAGAAATTCTTCTCTATTCATCTCCTTCTCTGTTCTGTTCTTTTAAGTTAAAGCGGAATGTTGCCGTGCTTCTTTTTAGGCAGTGTATCCACTTTATTTTCGAGCATTTTAAAGGCTTTTATCAGTTTAGCTCTGGTTTGCTCCGGAACTATAACCTCATCGATAAAGCCTCTGCGAGCTGCTCCGTAAGGGTTGGCAAATTTAGCGGTATACTCATCTACCTTTTCTTGCAGCTTTGCCTCCGGGTCTTCAGCTTCAGCTATCTCCTTCTTAAAGATGATTTCTGCAGCTCCCTTGGCTCCCATTACCGCAATCTCGGCCATTGGCCAAGCATAGTTCATGTCGGCACCAATGTGTTTGGAGTTCATTACATCATAGGCTCCGCCATACGCTTTTCGGGTAATTACAGTAATTCTAGGCACGGTAGCTTCTGCAAAAGCATAAAGTAGTTTAGCTCCATTGGTAATAATACCGTTCCATTCCTGATCGGTTCCGGGTAAAAATCCGGGCACATCTTCCAGCACAAGCAGGGGAATGTTAAAACAGTCACAAAAACGCACAAACCGAGCTCCTTTGGTAGAAGAAGCAATATCGAGTACTCCGGCCAAAGCAGCAGGCTGGTTACCCACTATACCAATACTTCTTCCTCCCAAACGGGCAAAACCCACAATTATGTTTTCGGCATAGTTCTTATGTACTTCGAAGAAAGAGTCTTCATCAACCAATTGCTCAATCACCTCGTGCATGTCGTATGGCTGATTGGGATTGTCCGGAATGACATTGTTCAACCCTTTGCGCACCTCATTTTCAGGTAAGTACTCATAAACGGGGGCATCTTCTTCACAGTTTTGAGGAATATATGAAAGCAATCGCTTGATATCATTAATGCACTGTACCTCGTTGGCCGATGCAAAATGAGTAACTCCACTTTTGGAGCTGTGGGTACTGGCTCCACCAAGCTCTTCGGCCGTCACATCTTCCTGAGTAACCGTTTTTACCACATTGGGGCCCGTAACAAACATATATGAGGTGTTTTCTACCATGAATATGAAATCGGTAATGGCCGGAGAATACACCGCCCCACCGGCACATGGCCCCATAATGGCGGATATCTGAGGTATTAGTCCTGAAGCCCGTGTATTACGGTAGAAAATATCGGCATAGCCACCCAACGAAACTACTCCTTCCTGAATTCGTGCCCCACCACTATCATTCAGCCCAATAATTGGAGCTCCATTCTTCATGGCCAAATCCATAATCTTACAGATCTTCTCAGCATGTGTTTCGGATAGTGAGCCTCCAAAAACGGTGAAATCCTGAGAATAAACGTATACCAGTCGGCCATTTACAGTACCGTAGCCTGTTACTACACCATCGCCCAAAAACTTTTGCTTATCCAGGCCAAAATCGGTTGCCCTGTGTTCTACAAACTTGCCGATCTCCTCAAATGAACCTTCGTCTAAAAGGAGGGCAATTCGCTCTCTGGCGGTTAGTTTCTTTCTAGCATGTTGAGCCTCAATTCTTTTCTTTCCTCCGCCCAAAAGAGCCTTGGCATTCTTCTCTTCTAGCAAAGCATATTTCTCTGCTTTTGTCAAAACTTTGAGCGGTGCTTTTTCTGCTTTCTTATCTGCCATAGGTAGTTCTGTAATTTGGTAGCCAAAGATAGAGACATACATGGAATTATGAATTTTGAGAAAGGTATTTGTCCATAGTGGCTCTCTATTTTTAGTGAATAAATCCTATATTCGGCCAACTTTTCGCGGAGTAGGGTATGAGGAAAGCTGTCATAGATTTAGGAACCAATACCTTCCATTTGTTCATTGTAGAACTTGAGGCAGGAGTGCTCAAAACACTCTACAAGGAGAAAATTGCCGTAAAAATTGGTAAAAATGGCATTAGCAAAGGCCTCATTGCAAAAGATGCCATGAAGAGAGCCGTTCATACGTTGGAGGTTTTCAAAACAGTACTCAACCAGTTTGAGGTAACCGATGTAATAGGGGTGGCTACCAGCGCCATTCGAAATGCGCGTAATGGTCAAGAACTCTTAGACAGGATCTACGAATCTACTCAAATCGAAATCCAGATTATTGATGGCGATAAAGAAGCGGAACTGATCTTTGAAGGGGTGAAAGCTGCCGGAGCCGTGGGCAAGAATTATGAACTAGTGATGGACATTGGCGGTGGCAGTGTGGAGTTTATTATTGGCAACGAAGATAAGATACTCTGGAAAAGGAGTTTTGAAATTGGAGCACAACGCTTGCTCGATAAATTTCATAAAAAAGACCCTATGCCCCCTAAGGCTGTTACCGAGATGTTTGCCTGGCTGGATTCCGAGCTCTCAGATCTGAAGAAGGCTATTGCTGAATATCGGCCTACCGGCCTGATTGGCTGTTCGGGCACCTTTGATACACTCACCGAAATTTACTTTAAGGAAAGTAATCAGGATCGTCCGGTACACCCTACGGTATTTAAGCTACCCATAAAGGCTTATAGGGATACGCATAGGGAACTTCTAATCAAAGACAAGGCGGCTCGCCTGGCCATTCCGGGTATGGTTTCTATGCGTGTAGACATGATTGTTGTAGCCAGTTGCCTTATTTCTTTTGTTTCTGATCTTATTCCTACTGACCACATTACGGCCTGTACATATGCTCTTAAGGAAGGGGTACTGTACTCCATGGAACATAAACCTATTGCGGAAAAGCAATAATTAACGCAACATGAATCACTACTCGTACGACCAACTCCACACGTTTTCCAAGAAAATATTTCTGGCTATGGGCTGTTCGGAGTCACACGCCACCACGGCTGCCGACACTCTTCTTTCGGCCGATATGCGAGGCGTAGATTCTCATGGCGTGGCCCGGCTTAGCGGTTATGTACGACTATGGGAGAAGAAACGTATTAACGCAAAGCCCAACATTCGAGTGGTTCATGAAAGCCCCAGCACTGCGGTAGTCGATGGCGATGGCGGTCTCGGGTTGGTGGTAGCTCCGTTTGCTATGCAGGTGGCTATTGAAAAAGCTGAAAAGGCCGGAACCGGCTGGGTGGCCGTGAGAAACTCCAACCACTATGGCATTGCGGGTTACCATGCCATGCAGGCTCTAGCCCATGATATGATAGGCATGTCTATGACCAATGCCAGCCCGCTGGTAGCTCCTACTTTTTCTAAGGAAAGACTATTGGGTACTAACCCCATAGCAGTGGCCATTCCGGCCGATGAGGAGCCTCCTTTTGTAGGTGACTTTGCCACCACTACTGCCGCCAACGGCAAGCTGGAAATTCTGCAACGCAAGGGAGAACCCGCTCCCAACGGATGGATTCAGGACAAGGAGGGAAACACCACTACCAATGCCTATGGGGTAAAGGAAGGCGGAGCCTTGCGACCTCTTGGAGGAGACAGACAGAACGGAAGCCATAAGGGTTATATTCTGGGTTCCATTGTCGATATTTTTTCCGCTGTACTCTCGGGGGCCAACTACGGCCCATGGGCTCCACCATTTGTAAGTTTCATAGACCCGGTGTCAGACCCGGTGGGCGAAGGGTTAGGCCATTTTTTTGGCGCCATGCGAATAGATGCTTTCAGGCCTGCTAGTGAGTTTAAGCAACATATGGATCAATGGATCAGACGGTTCAGAGGCTCTGCACCCATAGAATCGAATCAGCAGGTACTTATACCCGGAGACCCTGAGAGAGCTTTTGAAAAAGAAAGAAGCGAAAAAGGCATTCCTCTTCTGGAGCCTGTAGAAAAAGATTTGAGAGCTCTGGGAGTGAGATTCGAGGTAGAATTTTAGCCAACCTTATATGAAGCCTTGGAACCAATGAATGAATCAGGAGAAGGTATCTGTTGCCCGAAACCCTGTTTAGATATATCTAACTACAATTTAAGAAAGAGAAACCTCCTTAGCCCCTGGCTTAAAAAGTAACACCAAATCGAAAAACCCACGCACTACCATAGGGTGACCGAATGGAATCGTAAGCCAAATTATAGAGCACTGTAATATTTACTCCTCCTCTGGCAAAAATGGGTTGAAAAGTTCCGCCCCCAATAAACACCCCCGGCACCCACTCTCTGGTGGTGCGGTTAGAGCCATCGTTAAGAGGCACCTCCGTATTGAGGGTTTCTACCTCACCATGAGCAAAGTAATTTTCAATAACCGTGTGTCTGAGGAATGCCCTTCCCCCATACACACTATTCGAAACTCTGAACCGATCATTGCCGGGCAGAATAATAAACTCTCTGGAAACATAGAGATAAGTAGCTCCTACCCCCACCGAAAAATCAGTATTAACCATATAGCCAACAAGTGGAGAGATATCTACAAACGATGACCCTCCGCCAAAACCAAGGTTAGCTGAAAAGTTACCACCAAAGAATAACCGATCTTTGAATTGAAGCGAGTCGGCTTCTTCCTCCTCAAAGTAAACCTGCCCCAGAAGGCTGCTCGAGAGGCTTAGCAATACGATGGAATAAAACAGTTTTTTCATATACTAAAAAAGTCCTCGGCTGAGGACTTCGTTTAATCTTCTGTTACTATAACGTAGAGGTCTTCACTCTGTTTCCGCATCATGTATTTTTCGCGGGCAAATTTTTCGAGCAGCTCTTTGTTTGTGCTCAGCTCCTCCCTGTCTTTGAGTACTTCTTGCTTTTTCTGCAGGTAGTATTCTTTTTCAGCCTTCAGTTCATTTAGCCTGCTGGCCATTCTAAACTGGGATAATACATCGTTCGAATCGATGAAAATCATCCAAAAAACGAAGAACAGACCGAAAAGTACGTAGTAGTTCTTCAAAAATTTCGGAATTCTGGTGAAAGGATTCATAGGTTAAAGATACGGAAGTTTTGAGTTGAAAGTCAATGGGTTTTGAAATCCTGCAGCCCAGATAGCCTCAGGGCTGCCAACTTGCTATTTCTGGGCAAGCTATGGAGATTAGAACAATTTGCTTCGATTCAAAAGTCCAACCCTCCTAACCTCCTTCTCCACGGAGGAATGTGCATGCAAACACCCTTGGGGCAAAGTTAGCGGAAACAGCATCTGCCAGGAATTTGCCCACAAGAGGGGGACATAAAAAAAGCACCTCAAATGAGATGCTCTATTTATATCTAAAGTCTATGTACCAGATACTCTGTACCCAGGTACTAATAAGCCTTTCTAAAACCCTTACCAGGGAATTTACCCACTTCGCCCAGCTCTTCCTCAATTCGAATCAACTGGTTGTATTTTGCCATTCTATCCGAACGAGAGGCCGAACCGGTTTTGATCTGCCCTGTGTTCAGTGCCACGGCCAAATCGGCAATGGTATTGTCTTCAGTTTCTCCGGAACGGTGAGACATAACGGCCGTATAGCCATTTGTTTTGGCAAGGTTCACAGCTGCTATGGTTTCGGTGAGCGTACCTATCTGATTAACTTTAATGAGTATTGAATTTGCTATTCCGTTATCAATACCCTTTTGAAGACGGCTCACATTGGTCACAAACAGATCATCACCCACCAACTGTACTTTATCGCCTATCTTCTCGGTAAGTGCCTTCCAGCCCTCCCAATCGTCTTCGAACATGCCGTCTTCTATGGAAACAATAGGATATTTGGCACAAAGGCTTGCCAAATAGTCGGCCATTTCTACCGGGCTTAGCTTTTTACCTGTAGAGTCTTTGAAGTAATATACCTTTTCATCTTCCAGATAAAACTCTGATGAGGCCACATCCAAGGCATATACAATATCTTCACCCACCTTGTAGCCTGCATTTTCAACCGCCTGAGAAATTACCTCAAGAGCCTCATCGTCAGACCCAAGGTTAGGAGCAAAACCTCCTTCATCGCCTACGTTGGTAGCAAGTCCCTTGTCAGAAAGTACTTTTTTAAGGTGATGGAACACCTCGGCCCCCATACGAATAGCTTCTGAGAAGTTAGCAGCTCCTACAGGCATAATCATAAACTCCTGAAAGTCTATGGAGTTATCAGCATGCGAACCTCCATTAATGATGTTCATCATAGGCACGGGAAGCGTGTTGGCACTTACCCCTCCTACGTATCTGTAAAGTGGAAGACCAAGCTCTGCTGCTGCTGCTTTGGCTACGGCTAGTGAAACACCCAAAATAGCATTCGCGCCCAGGTTACCTTTGTTTGGAGTACCATCGGCTTCCAACATAATCTTATCAATCAGGTTTTGTTCGAATACTGAAAAGCCAATGATTTCTGCAGCCAGTACGTCATTTACATTCTGTACAGCTTTGGTCACCCCTTTGCCCAGATATTTTGATTTATCGCCATCTCTTAACTCCACGGCTTCGTGGGCTCCGGTAGAAGCTCCTGAAGGAACTGCCGCGCGACCCATGACACCATTTTCGGTCACTACATCAACCTCAATGGTTGGGTTACCTCTTGAGTCTAAAATTTGTCTGGCGTGTACGCTTTCTATTAAGCTCATATTGATTCCTTGTTATGATTTGAATAGGTTGATAAATTGATCGAACAAATAACGTGAATCGTGAGGGCCCGGAGAAGACTCTGGGTGATATTGTACGGAAAACGTTTTCTTACCCTTAACCTGAATACCAGCGCAGGTATTGTCATTAAGGTTAATGTGTGTAAGCTCGAGTATACCTGACTTCTCGACCTCTTCTCGACTCACGGCAAAACCATGGTTCTGAGAGGTCACTTCGCTCTTGCCCGACACAAGGTTCTTTACCGGATGGTTAAGCCCTCTGTGACCATTGTGCATTTTAAAAGTGGACACTCCGCACGCCAAAGAGATGATCTGATGCCCCAGGCATATACCGAAAAGTGGCTTGTCGGCAGCCATAATTTTCTTTGCGGTTTCAATGGCATAATCCATTGCCGAAGGATCGCCAGGACCATTGGACAGGAAGTATCCATGAGGATTCCACTGCTCCATTTCCTGAAAACTTGTTTTGGCGGGGAACACTTTCAGATAAGTACCTCTACTGGCCAGGTGCTTGAGTATGCTGGTTTTAACCCCAAGGTCTAGCACGGCCACACGGTAAGACGCAGACTCTTCACCGACAAAGTAAGGTTCTTTGGTAGATACAAAAGAGGAAAGCTCAAGACCTTCCATATTGGGCACCTCAGCCAGTTTAGCGGCCAATTCTTCGTCAGAAAGATCTTCTGAAGATATGATGGCATTCATGGCTCCTTTACTTCGTATGTGCCTTACCAGCAAACGAGTATCCAGCTCAGAAATACCTACAATACTGTTTTTGTCGAGGTAGTTCTGCAACGAGTCGGTACCGGTAGGGCGGCTAAAATCCTGAGAGAAGGTATTTACTACCAATCCTCTGATTTTCGGACTGTCAGACTCTTGTTCGCTGTCTTCCACACCATAATTGCCTATATGAGAGGTAGTGTTCACTACAATCTGGCCGTAATAGGAAGGGTCTGTGTAGATCTCCTGATACCCGGTCATTCCGGTGTTGAAGCAGATTTCTCCGCCTGCTGTTCCAATTTTACCTATGGCTACACCTTCGAAACGAGAACCGTCTGCCAGGAGTAAAACCGCTTTTTTTTGTGATTGATCGAATGAATTTTGAGACATATCTTGATTGGCTTGCGTTTGACGCATCGTGCAAAAATAATGTGTATTTGTTAGGGAGCAAAACCTAATAAAAAAGGGATTGAACTTTCGTCCAATCCCTTTTCAATATCTGGTAATTTATACAATTACTCTTCGCTTTTCTTTTCCTCATCAGCAGCAGGAGCTTCCGGTTCGGCAGCAGCTTCGGCCTTAGGCTCTTCAGGTGCTTCTTCTTTCTTCTCCTCCTTAGCGGCTTTCTTTTCGGCTTTGGCTTCGGTAGCTGTTGCTTCCTTGGCTTCGCCCGATTTTTTACCGCCTCTTCTGCTTCTTCGGGTAGTTTTCTTTTCTTCCTTGGTTTCACCAAGCAATAGCTCGTTGAAGTCAACCAACTCTATGATACACATATCCGCATTATCACCCAGACGGTTGCCTGTTTTGATAATTCTTGTGTAACCACCTGGTCTGGTTGCTACTTTTTCGGCTACTTCATTGAACAACATGGTAACAGACTCTTTGTCCTGAAGGTAAGAGAACACCATTCTTCTTGAGTGAGTGGTATCGTTCTTAGCTCTGGTGATCAAAGGCTCCACATATTTTCTCAAAGCTTTAGCCTTGGCTACTGTGGTTGTGATTCTCTTGTGAAGAATCAAAGAAGAAGCCATGTTAGACAGCATTGCTTTTCTGTGAGCCGCTGTTCTACCTAAATGATTAAATTTCTTCCCGTGTCTCATCTGTTATTCCTCGTCCAATTTATATTTCGACAAATCCATACCGAAGGTCAAGTTCTTCTCAGCAACTAGTTGCTCTAGCTCTGCCAAAGATTTCTTACCAAAGTTTCTGAACTTCATCATATCAGAAATCTCTAATCTTACCAAATCTCCCAAAGTGCGTACATCGGCTGCTTTCAAGCAGTTGTATGCTCTTACTGAAAGGTCGAGATCGTTCAGAGAAGTCTTCAATAGCTTGCGCATATGAAGCATTTCTTCATCTACCTGCTCAGGCTCATCCAATGCACCAGTTTCCAGAATCATATTCTGATCTGAGAACAGCATGAAGTGCTGAATAAGTATGTGAGCGGCACCCTTCAATGCATTCTCAGGGTGGATAGAACCATCGGTTTTAATATCCAAGATGAGCATTTCGTAGTCAGTCTTCTGCTCTACCCTGGTGTTTTCAACGCTATACTTTACGTTTTTGATTGGCGTAAAAATGGCATCGATTGGGATATAACCGAATACTTGCTCGCTTGGCTTATTTTCTTCGGCAGGGAGGTATCCTCTGCCTTTTTCAATGGTTAGTTCAATTTCGAACTTCACTGATGGATCAAAGTGACAAACCACATCTTCGGGGTTAAGGATTTCGAACGCACTGGTGAATTTTCCAATATCACCCGCATTGAATTTATCCTGCCCTTCGATAACCACATTGATCTTGTTATCTACAGTGTCTGAGATTTTCTTAAACCTTACTTTCTTGAGGTTCAAAATAATTTCAGAAACATCTTCTACAACACCTTCAATGGTAGAGAACTCGTGCAATACACCAGGAATTTTAATTCCTGTGATGGCATAGCCCTCCAGAGAAGAAAGCAATATTCTTCTCAGTGCATTACCAATAGTAACCCCGTAGCCTTTTTCAAGGGGTTTGAAGATAAACTGACCGTGAAAATCGTCAGCCTTTTCCATCACCACTTTCTCCGGGATTTGAAATGCAAGTATTGACATATATGTAATGTTTTAATGTTCTAAAATAGATTACTTAGAGTAAAGCTCGACAATTAGCTGCTCTTTAATGTTCTCAGGAATATCTTCTCTTGTAGGAACATTAATCATTTTACCAGCCAATTCCGACTTATTGAACTCTAACCATGGGTATCTCTGAGCAGTGTTAGCTGCTACGCTATCAGAGATAAGCTCCAATGACTTAGACTTCTCTCTAACTGCAACTACATCGCCAGGCAATACATGGTATGAAGGAATGTTCACAATCTCACCGTTTACGGTAATGTGTTTGTGAGACACCAACTGTCTTGCAGCCCTTCTTGTAGGTGCAATTCCTAATCTGAACACCAGGTTATCCAATCTTGCTTCCAACAATTGAAGTAAGATTTCACCGGTAACTCCAGATTTTCTTGAAGCTTTGTCGAACAAGTTAGCAAACTGCTTTTCAAGCACCCCGTAAGTATACTTGGCTTTTTGCTTCTCCATTAACTGGATAGCGTATTCAGACTGCTTTCTTCTTCTACCACGACCGTGCTGGCCGGGAGGATAAGCTTTCTTTTGTAATGCTTTGCTATGACCGAAAATAGGATCGTTAAACCTTCTCGCGATTTTAGCCTTTGGTCCTTTATATCTTGCCATTACTTCTTAAATTCTTAATTAAACTCTTCTTCTTTTAGGTGGACGGCATCCGTTGTGCGGAAGCGGAGTAACGTCTCTAATAACAGTTACTTCAATTCCAACATTCTGGATAGTTCTGATTGCAGATTCACGACCTGCACCAGGACCTTTCACAAAAACCTCAACTTTTCTTAAACCAAGGTCGTACGCAGCCTGCGCACAGTTTTGAGCGGCCATCTGAGCAGCATAAGGAGTGTTCTTTTTAGAACCCTTAAAGCCCATTTTTCCGGCAGAAGCCCAAGAAATAACCTGTCCTTGCTGATTGGTCAAAGAGATGATGATGTTGTTGAAAGACGCCTTGATGTGCGCCTGCCCAAGAGCATCAACCTGCACTACTCTTTTCTTAGCTTTATCTTTTCTTTTTTGAGCCATCTTCAAATATCTTTTTCGGCATTAAAAACTTACCTATTACTTAGTTGCCTTTTTCTTGTTAGCAACCGTCTTTCTCTTTCCTTTTCTGGTTCTGGCGTTGTTTTTGGTATGCTGACCACGAACAGGAAGTCCTTTTCTGTGTCTCAAACCTCTGTAACAGCCAATGTCCATCAATCGCTTGATGTTCATTTGAACCTCTGACTTAAGAACACCTTCTATTTTGAACTCTTCACTGATGATGGTTCTGATGTCTTTCTGTTGGTCATCGTCCAGGTCGCCAATTTTAGTATTTACATCAATACCCGCCTTTGCCAATATGTAGTTGGCTGAGCTACGACCAATACCGAAAATATAGGTTAAACCAATTTCGGCTCTCTTGTGATCTGGAATATCTACTCCTGCAATCCTTGCCATAATTACCCTTGTCTTTGTTTGAATCTAGGATTCTTCTTGTTAATCACGTACAACTTTCCGTTTCTGCGGATTATCTTACAATCGGCACTACGCTTCTTGATAGACGCTTTTACTTTCATGTTTCGTTATTTATACCTGTAAGTAATTCTTCCTTTTGTTAAATCATAAGGCGACATCTCCAGTTTTACTCTGTCGCCCGGTAAAATCTTAATGTAGTGCATTCTCATTTTTCCTGAGATGTGAGCCAACACCACATGTCCATTTTCCAGCTCAACACGAAACGTAGCGTTCGGCAGTGCCTCTACGATCGTTCCGTCTTGCTCAATAGATCCTTGTTTAGCCATGTTAAAACTTTACTACTTCTTCTATATATTGATGACTTGTCAATATTTCAGTACGATCTTTGAAGATGGCCACGGTATGTTCAAAATGGGCTGATGGCTTACGATCTCTTGTTCTGATTGTCCATCCATCGCTCTCTTGCACAATTTGTCGAGCCCCCAAGTTTACCATTGGTTCAATGGCAATAACCAAACCTTCGTTTAGTTTTGGTCCTCTACCGCGCTTACCATAATTGGGCACCTCAGGCCCTTCATGTAAGCTTCTTCCTAAGCCATGTCCTACCAACTCGCGAACCACAGAGTAACCTCTGTCTTCTACATACTTCTGGATGGCATAGGCTAAGTCTCCTATACGGTTACCAAACCTGGCTTCTTCAATACCTACATACAACGACTCTTTCGTTGCCTTTAGAAGTGATAAAGTCTCTGGGGAAATGTCTCCTACGGGGTAAGTATAAGCGGAATCGCTATGAAAACCTTGGTAGAAGACTCCACAATCTACAGAGATTATATCACCGTCTTTCAATTCATACTCGCTCGGAAACCCATGAACAACCACTTCGTTCACGGATATACAAAGCGTGGCGGGGAAACCATTGTAACCTTTAAAGGAACCTGTTGCCCCATGATCTGCGATAAACTCTTCTGCAACTTTATCGAGATCTTTGGTTTTTACGCCCGGCTTTATAAGCTTGGCTATTTCTCCGTGAGCTCTGGCAAGTATGTCTGCACTCTCACGTATTTTTTGAATTTCTTCTTCGGTCTTGTAAAAGATCATATTTACGCCACCGCTACATTCTGAGATCTTCCTCTCATCTTGCCCGACTTCATCATGCCTTCATAATGTCTCATGAGCAGGTAGCTCTCAATCTGCTGTAGCGTATCGAGTATTACACCTACCATAATGAGCAATGAGGTTCCACCATAGAACTGGGCGAATGCATCGCCAACTCCTGCATTACGGGCAAACACAGGAAGCACCGCAATAATGGCTAAGAACACAGAGCCAGGAAGGGTAATTTTATCTAATACTCCACCTATAAATTCGGAGGTTGGTTTGCCCGGTTTAATACCAGGAATAAAGCCTCCGTTTCTCTTCAAATCGTCAGCCATGCTAGACGGGTTCACGGTAATGGCCGTGTAGAAGAAAGTGAAGGCAATGATTAATATGGCAAACACCACATTGTACTGCCAACCGTAAATATTCGAGAACATGGTGGTCATTCGAGCGGCAAAGTCATTATTCTCTGCCCATATCTGACCTATTAGTGTAGGAAGAATCATTAGTGCCTGAGCAAAAATGATTGGCATAACACCTGCCGCATTAACTTTCAGAGGAATGAACTGACGCTGACCGCCATATACCTTGCCTCCTACTACTTGCTTGGCGTATTGTACCGGAATTCTACGCGTGGCTTGTACCAATGCTACCGTTACAATTACTACTCCGAACAACACTAATATTTCTACTACTGTAAAGATTGCTCTGCTCAAACCATTGGTTACAAAGAACTCATTGATGGCCGCTGCAGGCAAGCTTGAGATAATTCCGATCATGATAAGCATTGAAATTCCGTTTCCAATTCCCTTATCAGTGATCTTCTCACCTAACCACATACAGAACATCGTTCCTGAAGTGAGTAGAATCATGGCCGTAATCATAAAGAAAGTAGGATCTACACCGGGGGCCAACGCGTTTTCGTTGAGTATGGTCACCTTAATGTATCCCACACTTTGAGCAAGAGTAACCAGTATGGTTAGTACCCGCGTAATTTGTGTGAGCTTCTTTCTTCCTGATTCTCCCTCCTTTTGCATTTTCTGGAAGCTAGGCACGGCCACAGTCATCAGCTGAATCACAATAGATGCTGAGATGTAAGGCATAATACCTAATCCAAAAATGGAAGCTCTGCTAAAAGAACCTCCTAACAATGCGTTGAGGATACCAAAAATACCACCATCAGCATCGGTCAATAAGTTGGGATCTACACCAGGTAGTACAACAAAAGACCCTAGTCTGAAAATGACGAGGAATCCTAGCGTGGCTAGGATTCTATTTCTTAGTTCCTCAATGGAAAAAATATTCTTTATGGTGGTGATGAATTTCTTCATTGAATTAAAGCTTTGTAACAGTACCTCCTACTTTCTCAATAGCTGCCTCAGCAGTAGCAGAGAATTTATGTGCTGTCACTTCTACTTTTGACTTAAGCTCTCCTCTGCCCAACACCTTGATGAGGTCATTCTTAGCAGCCAAGCCATGAGAGGCTAGTACTTCCAGATTGATCACTGACTCACCAGACTGGTCTACCAACTGCTGAATAGTATCAAGGTTGATGGCTTTATACTCTGTTCTGTTAGGGCTATTGAAACCGAACTTAGGCACTCTTCTCTGAAGAGGCATCTGACCACCTTCAAAACCGGCCTTTCTTGAATAACCTGATCTTGATTTGGCACCTTTGTGTCCTCTTGTAGAGGTTCCACCTCTACCGGATCCCTGGCCTCTACCTACCCTTTTATTTGATTTTGTAGAACCTTCTGCAGGTTTTAATGTATTCAGTTTCATCTTATGCTTCCTTTACAGATACAAGGTGATTTACTTTATCGATCATACCGGCAATTTGAGGAGTAAGTTCTACCTCAACTGAACGGTTGATTTTACCTAAACCGAGTGCCTGAATAGTTCTTTTTTGTTTTTCAGGTCTGTCGATGGTACTTCTTGTTTGCGTAATAATAACCTTCGCCATAGTAAATTACCCGTTAAAAACTTTCTCTAATTCTACACCTCTTTGTTCAGCAACAGTATAAGGATCTCTCATTTTTAGCAACGCATCGAAGGTTGCTTTTACCACGTTGTGTGGGTTGGAAGAGCCCTTGGACTTGGCCAATACGTTGTGAATACCTGCTGATTCGAATACGGCACGCATAGCACCACCCGCAATCACACCAGTACCTTCAGAAGCCGGCTTCACTAATACAAAACCTCCTCCAAACTTACCAAGTGCCTCGTGCGGTACTGTACCTTTCAGTACGGGTACTTCTACCAAATTCTTCTTAGCGTCATCTATACCTTTGGTGATAGCGTCTGTTACTTCATTGGCTTTTCCCAATCCGTAACCTACAACACCGTTTCCGTCACCTACCACAACAATTGCAGAGAAACTGAACCTTCTACCACCTTTTACTACTTTGGCTACACGCTTAATGGCAACAACTTTTTCTTTCAAGTCGATGTCACTAGCTTTAACTCTGTTCATTTTTTGTGTCATCTCTTTTTAAAATTTAAGACCACCTTCTCTTGCACCATCGGCCAAAGCCTTCACTTTACCGTGGTAGACATATCCGTTTCTATCAAAAACCACTGAACTGATGCCGTTGGCTGTGGCCATTTCGGCCAATTTTTTACCAACTTCTCTGGCCACTTCTACAGTGGTATTTTCTTTTGCTCCAAGCTCTGCTGAAGAAGCAGACACTAAGGTGTGTCCTTGCTCATCGTCTATAATTTGAGCATATATTTTCGTATTACTCTTGAATACAGAAACTCTAGGCCTAGCTGCCGTTCCGGAAATCTTCTTTCTGATTCCTCTTTTGATTCTAAGTCTACTCTTACTAATAGCCATGATACCCTTTATTTAGAAGCAGTTTTACCAGCCTTTCTTCTAATCTTCTCACCAACGAACTTGATACCTTTTCCTTTGTAAGGTTCAGTTTTTCTAAGCGATCTGATCTGAGCAGCTACTTGTCCAATTAATTCTTTATCTGTACTAGACAAAGTTACGATAGGGTTTTTACCCTTATCCATTTTAGCCTCGGCCTTAACTTCGTCTGGCACCTGCATATATATGTTATGCGAATATCCCAGGTTTAGCTCCAACACATTGTTAGCAACTGCAGCTTTGTAACCTACACCCACCAACTCGAGCTCTTTAGTATAACCCTGATTAACTCCCACAACCATGTTGTTTAGCAAAGCTCTGTACAAACCATGCAAAGACTTGTGTCTTTTTTGATCCGTAGGACGAACAATGCTCATAACACCATCTTCAACAGTTACTTTGAAATCAGGATCAATCTCCTGAGTCAACTCACCCTTTGGTCCTTTAACAGTAACCGCACCGGCAGCTACGTCTACAGATACGCCAGAAGGAAGAGTGATCGGTTTATTACCAATTCGTGACATCTATCTATATTCTAGTATACGTGACACAATATTTCCCCACCAATATGCTGAGTTCTGGCTTCCTTATCGGTCATAATACCTCTGGAAGTAGAAATGATAGCAATTCCAAGTCCGTTCAACACTCTTGGAAGCTCTTCAGCACCTGCATACTTTCTCAAACCTGGCTTACTGATTCTTTGAAGCTTCAGAATAGCCGGCTCTTTAGTACGTGAATTGTATTTCAAGGCAATTTTAATCTTACCCTGAACACCATCATCTTCGAACTTATAATTCAAGATGTAGCCTTTTTCATGAAGCACTTTAGTGATTTCCTTCTTCACCTTAGAGGCTGGAATCTCGATCACTCTGTGCTTTGCTTTTATCGCGTTTCTCAAACGCGTTAAATAATCTGCTATTGGATCAGTCATTTTTTAATGTTTTACGCTGTTTTTGAGCGTGTGCACCCTGGCGATATCACCCAGGCATGCCCTTTATAAAATGTTAAATACCTTCCGGCCGAAACCGGCCTGCAAAGGTATTGATATTTTCTTGTAATAAAAAGAAAGTTTACCAGCTTGCTTTTGTAACTCCAGGAATCTTACCTGCAGAAGCCATCTCTCTGAACGTTACCCTTGAGATACCGAATTTCCTCATGTATCCTTTAGGTCTTCCTGTAAGCTTACAACGGTTGTGCAATCTTACCGGAGAGGCATTTCTTGGCAATTTGTCCAGACCTTCGTAGTCACCTTCTGCCTTAAGCTTAGCTCTTTTTTCAGCATAGCGGGCTACGAGTCTTTCTCTTTTTCTTTCTCTAGCTTTTACTGCTTCTCTAGCCATATTTGTCTTATTTTTTACCGGTAGCGAAAGGCATACCCAACGCCTTCAGCAACTCGAAACTTTCTTCGTCAGTATTTGCAGTGGTAACGAACGTAATGTCCATACCAGTAATTTTGTTCACCTTATCGATAGATATTTCAGGGAAAATGATTTGCTCTTTTACACCAAGGGTGTAGTTTCCTCTACCATCAAAGCCCTTATCTTTCACTCCTCTAAAGTCTCTCACTCGAGGAAGAGCAATGTTCACAAGTCTATCGATGAACTCATACATTTTATCACCTCTCAGGGTAACCATGGCACCAATTGGCATTCCTTCTCTCAACTTAAAGTTAGAGATAGAGTTTTTAGCAATGGTGGGTACCGCTTTTTGACCGGTGATGGTTGTGAGTTCTTCTACTCCAACATCTACAAGTTTCTTGTCGGCTACTGCAGCACCAATACCTTTGTTCACAACCACTTTTGTAACCTTAGGTACCTGCATAATGCTGGAGTACTGAAACTTCTCTTTCAATGCAGGAACAATTTCCTGATTGTATTTTTCTTTTAATCTCGGACTAGCCATTTTTAATTACCTCCCCAGATTTTTTAGCGTATCTAACTAGTTTTCCATTTTCATCCAGTTTTCTACCTACTCTGGTAGCTTCTCCAGAAGAAGGATCTACAACCATAAGGTTTGAGATATGGATGGGAGCCTCGGTTTTTTCTATACCACCATTTGGATTAGAAGCTGAAGGCTTAATGTGCTTGGAGACAATATTTACGCCTTCTACGATAGCTCTATTCTTATCGGGAAATACCTCAAGTACTTTACCGGTTTTGCTTTTGCTATTACCGGAAATAACTTTTACAGTATCGCCTTTTCTCACATGAAGCTTTTTCACTACAGTTTGATTCTTTTTCATGATTACAATACTTCAGGAGCCAATGAAACGATCTTCATGAATTGCTTTTCACGCAATTCTCTAGCTACCGGGCCGAACATACGAGTACCTCTTGGCTCATCGTTGTTGTTCAACAATACGGCAGCATTATCTTCGAAACGAATGTAAGATCCGTCTTTTCTTCTCACTTCTTTCTTGGTCCTAACGATAACCGCTTTAGACACTGTACCTTTTTTAAGGCTGCTAGAAGAGTGAGCAGATTTCACAGAGACCACAATCTTATCACCTACTGTGGCGTACTTTTTCTTAGTACCGCCAAGTACACGAATACAGAGTACTTCTTTAGCACCACTGTTATCGGCTACGTTTAGTCTTGATTCTTGTCTAATCATGATTACTTGGCTCTTTCAATAATTTCAACTAGTCTCCAACGCTTTCTTTTGCTCAGCGGACGAGTCTCCATAATACGAACAGTGTCACCTATTCCGCATTCGTTCTTTTCGTCATGAGCCGCAAATTTGGTAGTTTTCTTCACAAACTTACCATAGATCGGGTGCTTCTCTTTTCTCTGAACTGCAACAGTAATGGTCTTTTCCATTTTATTGCTAGTTACCACACCGATTCTTTCTTTTCTAAGATTTCTGGTCTCCATGCTCCTAATTAATTAGCAAGTTCCTTAGCCCTTAACTCTGTTTTTAACCTGGCGAGCAGACGTCTTGAATGTCTGATCTTCATCGGGTTTTCAATTGGAGAGATAGCGTGTGCAAAGTGTAATTTTTGCAAGTTGCTAGACTCTGTATTTATTTTCTCCTTCAGCTCTTCTACAGAGAGTGCTTTGATTTCTGAATTTTTCATAATTATCCCACGTAATCTCTACGTACAACAAACTTTGTAGAAAGAGGCAACTTCTGAGCAGCAAGTCTCAAAGCTTCTTTCGCCAAATTTATATCAACACCGGCTGCTTCGAAAAGCACTGTACCCGGCTTAACAACGGCCACCCAGTATTCTGGAGCACCTTTACCTTTACCCATACGTACCTCTGCAGGTTTGCTGGTAATTGGCTTATCAGGGAAAATTCTGATCCAAACCTGACCTTCTCTTTTCATTGCTCTTGTCATAGCAATACGAGCGGCCTCAATCTGACGGCTTGTAATCCAACCGGGTTCAAGCGATTTGATACCGAATGTTCCGAAAGACAATGTATGTCCACGTCCGGCCACGCCTTTAACGCGGCCTTTCTGCATTTTTCTAAACTTGGTTCTTTTTGGCTGTAACATCTTCTCTCCGTTTTACAGTTGGGTTACTTCTTTTTACCGCGGTTAGCTCTTCTACCGGCAGATCTTCTTTCACCGCCACCCATTTGGTTAGAGATGCCTACGTTTGGAGAAAGATCTCTCTTACCGTAAACTTCACCTTTAAAGATCCACACTTTGATACCGATTTTACCGTACACAGTATCGGCTTCAGAGATGGCATAATCGATGTCGGCTCTAAGTGTATGCAAAGGAATTCTTCCTTCTTTGTACATCTCAGTACGTGCCATTTCAGCACCACCGAGTCTACCAGAACACTTAATTTTAATTCCTTGAGCTCCTACTCTAATGGCCGAGGCAATGGCTTGCTTCATGGCTCTTCTGTAGGAAATTCTGGCCTGCAACTGTTGAGCTACAGACTCTCCTACCAATTTGGCATCGAGCTCAGGTCTTTTGATTTCGAAAATGTTGATCTGCACATCTTTTCCGGTAAGCTTTTTAAGCTCTTCCTTAATTCGATCAACTTCTTGCCCTCCTTTACCAATCACAACGCCTGGTCTGGCGGTATGAACGGTGATAGTGATTCTCTTGATGGTTCTTTCAATAACAACCTTTGAAATACCACCTTTAGGAATTCGGGCATCAATATATTTTCTGATTTCCTGATCTTCGACCAGTTTATCAGAGAAGTCTTTTCCACCGTACCAGCTAGAGTCCCAGCCACGAACAATTCCTAATCTGAAACCAACAGGGTTAACTTTCTGTCCCATCT